>JBGSWT010000451.1:0-2859 GCA_041751815.1 Pseudonocardiaceae bacterium | reverse complement strand
GCGAACAGCTGCGGCGGGCGGTCCCAGCCGGCCAGGTCGGCGTGCCGCTCGATCTCGGCCAGCACGGTGTCCAGTGCCGTGGGTGCGCTCATCGACGCCATCCTGCCAACGCCGGGGAACCGTCTGAACCGCGGGTAAGTTGGACTCACGTTCACCTGAGTCGTCAATCCCTGGAGTACCTCCGTGGCCATGCGTCCCCCGATGCCCATGCCGACGCTGTCGCGTCGCGCCCGGGTGATCCTCGGCGTCATCGCCGTGCTCGTCGTCGTGCTCAGCGTGCTGGGGACCCTCACGAGCCAGTACGTCGATTTCCTGTGGTTCCAGGAGGTCGACAAGACCAGCGTGTTCTGGACCGAGCTGAGCACCCGGCTGCTGCTTTTCCTCGTGGTGGGCGCGGCGACCGGTCTGGTCGTCGCCGGCAACCTGATCCTGGCCTACCGGAGCCGGCCGACTTTCCGGCCGATGTCTCTGGAGCAGCAGAACCTCGACCGCTACCGGGTCGCGGTCGAGCCGCGGCGCAAGCTGCTGCTGGTCGTCGTCGCGGTGGTGCTGGGCCTGTTCGCCGGGTTCACCGCGCAGGGGAGCTGGCAGACCTGGCTGCTCTGGCGCAACGGTGTCGACTTCGGCGTGACCGACCCGCAGTTCGGGTTGGATGTGTCGTTCTTCGCCTTCGAGTATCCGTTCTACCGGCTGGTGCTCGGATTCCTGTTCGCCATCGTGCTGCTGTCGCTGGCCGGTGCGGCCGCGGTGCACTACGTCTTCGGCGGGATCCGGCTGCAGAGCAAGGGCGACCGCTTCTCCTCCGGTGCCCGGCTGCACCTGTCGGTGCTGCTGGGCACATTCGTGCTGCTCAAGGCGGTGGCCTACTACCTCGACCGCTTCGGGCTGGTCTTCTCCGACCGCACCGGGATCACCACCGGCGCGTCGTACACCGACGTGACGGCGCTGCTGCCGGCCAAGACGATCCTGATGTTCGTCGCCGCGATCTGCGCGATCGCGTTCTTCGCCAACATCTTCTTCCGCAACTTTGCGTTGCCCGCGCTGGCCCTGGTGCTGCTGATCGTGACGAGCCTGGCGATCGGCGGTGCCTACCCTGCGATCGTGCAGCAGTTCGTGGTCAAGCCGAACGCCGACCAGCTGGAAGCGCCGTACATCGAGCGCAACATCGAGGCGACGCGGGAGGCGTACGGCATCGACACCGTGGAGTACCAGTCCTACCCCGGTGAGACCGACCTGACGTCGGACGAGCTGCGGGCCGACACCGCGACCATCCCCAACGCCCGGCTCCTGGACCCCAACGTCCTGTCCGACACGTTCACCCAGCTGCAGCAGATCCGCAACGTCTACGGTTTTCCGGAGCGCCTGGACATCGACCGCTACACCATCGACGGCGAGGTGCAGGACTACGTCGTCGGCGTCCGCGAACTGGACTCGGAGGCGCTGACCGGGCAGCAGACCAACTGGATCAACCAGCACCTGGTCTTCACCCACGGCAACGGTTTCGTCGCCGCGCCTGCGAACCAGGTGGTCACCGACGCCGGCGGCGGCCAGCCGAACTTCACCACCCGGGACCTGCCCACCACCGGCGACATCGAGGTGGACGAGTCCCGGATCTACTACGGCGAGCTGCTCACCGAGTACTCGATCGTCGGCGCGGCTCCCGGCCAGGCACCGCGCGAGTTCGACCGGCCGGCCAGCGGCGATGGGGAGGACAACATCAACTCCACCTACGACGGTGAGGGCGGCGTGGGCGTCGGCAGCTTCTTCAAGAAGCTGGCGTTCGCGGTGGAGTACCGCGAGCGCAACTTCCTGCTCTCCAGCGCGCTGAACGACAACTCACGGGTCCTCTACGTGCGCGACCCCCGCGACCGGGTGCAGAAGGCCGCGCCGTTCCTGGAGGTCGACGGCGACCCCTACCCGGCAGTCGTCAACGGGCGGATCGTGTGGATCGTGGACGGCTACACGACGCTGGACGGCTACCCCTACTCCCAGCAGATGGAGCTCGGTGAGGTGGCCCGGGATGCGCTGACCGGGCAGGGGACGACCGCGCTGCCGGACCAGACCGTCAACTACATCCGCAACTCGGTCAAGGCCACGGTGGACGCCTCCGACGGCACGGTGACTCTCTACGAGTTCGACAGCGAGGACCCGGTGCTGCAGACCTGGATGCAGACCTTCCCGGACGTGATCACGCCGGAGAGCGAGATCAGCGACGAGCTGCGGGCGCACTTCCGGTATCCGGAGGACCTGTTCAAGGTCCAGCGCGAGCTCATCACCGAGTACCACGTCGACGACCCGGTGGGCTTCTACAACTCCAACGACTTCTGGCAGGTCCCTACCGACCCGCAGCAGGACAACAACGACATCGCCGACGCCGATCAGCAGCCGCCGTTCTATATCCTCGCCGCCCGGCCGGGGGAGGACGAACCCACGTTCCAGCTGACCAGCGCCCTCAACGCGCTGGAACGAGAGAACCTGTCCGCCTTCGTCTCGGTGTCCAGCGACCCGGAAACCTACGGGCAACTCCAGGTGCTGCGGTTACCCGGCACGACGGCGGTGCAGGGGCCGTCGCAGGTGCAGAACTCGTTCAACAGCAACGAGTTGGTCGCCCGCGACCTCAACCTGTTCAACTCTGAGGACTCCTCGGCGGTGTTCGGGAACCTGCTGACCCTGCCGGTCGCCGGAGGTCTGCTCTACATCTCGCCGCTGTACGTCGAGGGCGCCGGTGACAACAGCTATCCCCTGCTGCGCAAGGTGCTCGTCAACTACGACGGGCAGGTCGCCTACGAGGACACCCTGGCCGAGGCACTGGTCTCGCTGTTCGGCGCCGGGGCCGGCGAGGGCGCCGGCGACGGTGAC
>JBGSWT010000450.1:0-3638 GCA_041751815.1 Pseudonocardiaceae bacterium | reverse complement strand
GGTGGGCGGTACTGGGTTCGAACCAGCGACCCCTTCGGTGTGAACTGAGAGCGACGAGGTCCGCTGACGTTGCTGTGCTGGTCAATTGGCCTGTGCGGGTCGGTGCCGGTCCCCTGCGGTGGCTCTGGCTGCTGTACTCCGCTGCTGTACTGGGCACCGGCGCTCCCTGCGGCAGGCTCGGGGTGTGACAGTCCTCGCCGTTGCCCTCGCTGGCGCCCTGGGTGCCCTCTGCCGGTACGCCATCGCCCTCATGGTCGGCCCGCTCGCCTTCCCGTGGGCGACGCTGGGCATCAACGTGGCGGGCTCCTTTCTGCTGGGTCTGCTCTACGCGGTCGCGCCGATCCCGGACGGCATGCTCAAGGTCGCGGTGGGCACAGGGTTCCTGGGAGCCTTCACGACGTTCTCAACGTTCAGCGTCGAGACGGTGGCCCTGGTCCGTGACGGACGGCCGGTGCTCGCAGCCGCCTACGTCCTGCTGTCCGTGGTGATGGGCGTCGTGGCGGCCTACGTCGGATTGCTGCTCGGGCAGCGGGTCACGTGAGCGGCCTACGCGGTACCGCTTGGTCGGCCCTCGACACTGCTTGGGCTGGGGTGGTGATCCCGTCGGTCGGCCGATCTTCGATCCCCCGCGCCGGTGCTGGTCGGGTCAAGTCCACGGCACGCGGGCGACCAGGTGGCGGAGCTGGTGGACTTGATGCGGCCGGCGCTGGTGTGGTGGCCTCCGGCGGCCGGGCGACGGGATCGCCGCCCTTTGGTGACCTTCCCTGTGATCCTGGAGTGAGCGCCCGGGGTTCGGGGCGGAGCCCTGAGGTCTGAAGAACCGTCGTCGATCCCGCGCCCCGCTCATTGGTGTTCAGGCCACGGAGGCGCGTCACGCGGCGGGTTCAGCGGTGGCGCCACACCTTCCATGCCGACCCGATGAGGAGCGCGGCCAAGAGCGGGATGAGCACGCCTTCCGGCACGCTGCCGAGCAGGAGGCCACCGAGGATGCTGCCTGCGATCGAACCGGATGCCATGAGCGCCACGAATCGTGTGTTGTGCCGAAGGACGATGAAGCTACCGTCGCGGCTGTACCGGGCGAAAGCGACCAGCATGGTCGGCAGCGACACCGCGAGTGACAGGCTGCCTGCAAGCTTCACGTCCACCCCGTACAGCAGGGTGATCGTCGGGATCAAGAGTTCGCCGCCGGCTACGCCCATGAGCGCGGCCACGACACCAATGCCGAAGCCCGCGATGACACCGGCGGTCAGTTGCACCGGCAGTGGAAGTGCAAGCGTCGGGACGACGGAGAGGTGCGAGCCGACGAGCACCACCGCGATGACCACCAGTAGGACCGCCAGCACTTTGTAGAGGGTGGCGGCTCGCATCCGCGTGGCCCAGTGCGCTCCCGCCCATGCGCCGAGCAGGCTGCCCGCGAGCAGGTTCAGCACCACGGGCCAGCCCGCCAGCACCTCCGTCGCCGGAACCGATACCAAGCGGGCGGGCAGCGCGGTCAGGACGACGAGCAGGCTCATGGCCTTGTTCAGGATCACGGCCTGAAGTGCGGCGAACCCGAACAGTCCGATCAGCAGCGGCAGCCGGAACTCGGCACCGCCCAGGCCGATCAGGCCGCCCAGCACACCGACCAGGGCGCCGACACCGGACACCAGCCACCACGGCCGCACCGGGCGGTGCATCGACGACTCGATGATGCCCTGTGCTGTCGCCACGGTTCGGACGCTACGCCGGGCCGCGGAGTGAGGCGAAGGAGCCGGGGGCCGAGCACCTCAGCTCCTGCCCGGTCGACCTGTGATCACGGTGCCCCGTGATGTGGTGCTGGGGGGCCAGGGGGTGCGCGTCGCCCGGAGCCCCAGCGGAGGGCGTAAGCGCGGGGTCCCGTGGCCCCGCGGCCCGCGCAGCGGGCAGCCTTGATCTACTAGAGGTCAACTCAGCAAGGCATGGTCCTACGGCTTACGTCGTCGCTGCATCGGCCGTCACGTCCAGTACCCAGCGCTCATACTCCGGGTTGGCGCTGACGATGGGCACGGCCACGACGCAAGGGACTTCGTACGGGTGCTCGGCCGTGGTCCGGTCGATCAGCACCGGCACCAGTGCACGGCGGGTGTGGAAGGCCACGCGCGCTTCGGGACGCTGCACGATCTCGCCGTGCCACCAGTAGGTCGACCGGATGGCGTCGATCTGATGTGCGCCTGCCACGAGGTGCTCCTCGACCAAGCGGTGGGTGAACGCTGCCAGCCACTCGGCGTCAGGTGCGGTGATGACCACTTCGCAGATGTCCGTCACGGGCTCGCCGGTGGGTCTGCGGCGGCGGCGGCGATGACGGCCCGTGCCTCGGCCTCGGTGTGGGCCATGCCGCCTGCTCCGCTGATGACCTTGCCGTCGTAGCTCATCCCCACCCAGCGGCCGGTCAGGGACTGGCCGTGCGGATGCAGGACGAAGTACATGGTGCCCTTGGACCGGACCGTGTTGTCCGCTGCGGCGTACCAGCCCATTAAGAGCTCGTTGTCCCAGAGGCGCAGCTCGCCGCGCCAGTGGTAGCCGCCATCCTCGACGGCCAGGCCGCGGGTCGTCGTCTCTGCGGTGATCAGCTCGCCGCGCTGACTCAGACGCACCTCCTGGGCGGTGATGATCTCCTCGCCGTCCTTGTACGTCTGCCAGGACGCCCACCAGTCGCCGGTCAGGTTGACGCCCTGGTTGGGGATACCGGCCAGCTCGCTGACGGAGATGCCGAGTGCGTCGGCGATGGCGACGGCGACGGCGAGCAGCGGTTGCTGGTCGCCTGCCTCGTACCGGCGGATCTGCCGGGCGTCGATCCCCGCCTTCTCGGCGAGGGCGGCTTGGGACAGGCCAAGTTCGTTGCGGCGTCGCTTGAGCACTTCGCTCATCTCCATCTCTGCATTGTCGAGGACACACCCGTCCGCGATCTACGGACTGTCTCGTCCGGTCTAGGACTCCTTCGCCCTTGACAGCGGACTCGCATGACCTCACCATAGGACGTGTAAGTCCGCTACGGACTGATCAGTCCAGCGGGAGACGACAACGAGGCGAGGAGCAAGTCATGGCCGGGTACTGGGTCAACGAGGACAAGCAGGTGCTGACCGCGACGGGTGTGGTCGACGCGATGGAAGAGTGGACGGAGAACGGGTCCGGCGGTAGGCAGCGCACGGACCGGCAGGCGGTGGACGCGGAGACGGGCAAGCCGCTGTGGCGCGTCGAGGTCCTGTACCCGCACACCTCCTACGGGCGTACCTCGACCGTGACGGCGATGGTGTCGGTCGGCTCGGATGAGCGCCCGGTGGTTGCCCCGTTGCTGCCGGTCCGGTTCGAGGGCCTGTACGTGGAGGTCCGGTTGAACAAGGCGAAGGCCCTGGTGGAGTACTGGTCGGCGACCGGTCTGGCCGGTGCCGTCCCGGCCGCTCGTGGTGCTCGGGCGGGCGGTGAGTCCGCGTGAGCGCCCTCGGGTTCGTCGCCCGCGTGGTGTGGGCCGGTGTCCGGTGGGGTGTCCGGCACTGGCGGTGGTCCGTCGTCTGCGCGGTCCTCGCCTCGGGCTGGTGGGTGATCGGCTGGCAGCGCCCGGCCGTCGTCGCCCTGCTCGTCGGCTTGGTCCCTGCGGTCGTCTGCGGCATGTGGTCGACCGC
>JBGSWT010000449.1:0-11971 GCA_041751815.1 Pseudonocardiaceae bacterium | reverse complement strand
GCGCGGTGACCATGAAACCCTCCGGCGCGGCGGTCACCGCGTCGCCGTGGCTCATCCACACCGGACCGCGCGCAGGCAGCTCGCGGTGCAGCACGCCGCCACCATCGAGTACCTGCAGATCGGTGCGCCCGTACTCCCGGGTACCGGTCCGCTGGACCACGCCGCCCAGCGCGTCGGCCATTGCCTGGAAGCCGTAGCAGATGCCCAGAACCGGTACGCCGGCCTCGAACAGCGCGGGGTCGACGCGGGGGGCATCCTGGGCGTACACACTGGCCGGACCCCCGGAGAGCACGATCGCAGCGGGCTTGCGGTCAAGGATCTCCGCGGCCGGTGTGGTGTGTGGCACGACCTCGGAGTACACCTGCGCCTCACGGATCCGACGAGCGATCAACTGCGCATACTGCGCCCCGAAGTCGACGACCAGAACTGCTCGTGAGTGGGAAACAGTGTTATAGCACTCAATGCCACTCACGAGCGCCCCCGCACAGCGGGGGCGCCAGGCGGAACGGGATCCAGCTGCCGGTAGCCCTCGCCCGGGGTAGGTCGCGGATCTGGATCGCCCTTGTTGGGCCACAAGGCGAAGGCCCGCTCGGCCAGCGCGGTGATGGTCAGCGCCGGGTTCACCCCGAGGTTTGCGCTGACCGCCGACCCGTCCACCACCGACAGGGTCGGGTAACCGTGCACCCGGTGATAGGGGTCGAGGACGCCGTCGGCGGCGGTGGTGCTCATCGAGCAACCTCCGAGGAAGTGCGCGGTCAGTGGGACCTCGAACAGCTCACCCCAGGTACTCCCTGCAGTGCCGCCGATGTGCTTGGCCGTGAGCTGGCTGGCCTGGAAGCCGGCCGGGATGAAGGTGGGGTTGGGCTCGCCGTGTCCGGACCGCGAGGTGAGCCGGCCACGACGGCGGTAGGTGGTGAGCGAGTTGTCGAAGTTCTGCATCACCAGCAGGATCACCGTCCGTTCGCTCCAGCGGCGCACCTTCAGCAGCCGCACCATCGTGACCGGGTGCCGGACGACGAAGTTCAGGAACTGCCGCCAACGCGGAGTGTCCGACGCACCGTCGGTGGCCAAGGTCTTCAGTAGGGCCATCGCGTTGCTGCCCCGCCCGTAGCGAACCGGCTCGATGTGGGTGTGCTCATCGGGGTGGAAGGAGGAGGTGATGGCCACCCCACGGGAGAAGTCGCGCTGCGGATCCACCGTGTTGCGCATGGCACCGACGATCGCCTCGGAGTTCGTCCGGGTCAGCTCGCCCAGCCGGGACGACAACCGGGGCAGCACGCCCTCATCACGCATCTTGTGCAGCAGCTGCTGGCTCCCCCAGGTGCCGGCAGCCACCACCACGTGGCTGGCCCGGATTGTCCGGCGCCACCTCTTCCCGGTGCGTACAGCGTCGATCAGCCAGGTCTGATCTGCCTGCGGGCGCAGGGCGGTCACCGTGGTCAGCGGATGCACGGCCGCACCGGCGCGCTCCGCGAGGTACAGGTAGTTCTTCACCAGCGTGTTCTTGGCGCCGACCCGGCACCCGGTCATGCAGGAACCGCATTCGATGCAGCCGGTGCGCCGGGGGCCGGCGCCGCCGAAGTAGGGGTCGTCGACCTCCTCGCCCGGGCGGCCGAAGAACACCCCGACCGGCGTGGGGTGGTAGGTGTCGGCCACCCCCATGTCCTGCGCAACCCGCTGCATGACCTCGTCGGCGGGCGTGTGCCCAGCGTAGGTCGTCACCCCAAGCATCCGTTCCGCCTGGTCGTAGTGGGCGTTGAGCTCGGTGCGCCAGTCGGCAAGGTGTGCCCACTGCGGGTCGCGGAAGAACGCGTCGGGCGGCCGGTACAGCGTGTTGGCGTAGTTCAGCGAACCGCCTCCGACGCCCGCTCCGGCCAGCACCACGAGGTCGCGCAGCAAGTGGATGCGTTGGATGCCGTAGCAACCCAGCGCCGGCGCCCAGAGGAACTCCCGCAGCTGCCACGATGTGGTGGCCAGCTCCTCGTCGGCGAAGCGCCGGCCGGCCTCGAGCACACCGACCCGGTAACCCTTCTCGGTCAGCCGCAGCGCGGCGACGCTGCCCCCGAACCCGGATCCGACCACCACCACGTCGTAGTCGACCACGCCCGCCACGCAGCGAGTATGCCATCGCGACCGCGTGGGTTGCTCATCACCGATCCGGTGTGGACCGCTCCGGTGACGACGCTGCCCATCGGGCCGTGGGAGCCAGCACAGCGAGCAGCGCAGCGACGACGGCAACCCCGATCAGGGCCGTAGGCAGCGACGTCAGCGATGACGCCAGCCCCACGGCGGCCGGTCCCACCAAGAAACCCAGGTAGGCGATGGTGGTCACAGTCGAGACGGCAGCTGCGCGCCCCTCGGGTGCGGCCCACGCACCCGCGAGGCTGATCACCGTGGGGGCGCAGACGGAACAACCCAACCCGGCTACCGCGATGCCCACGAGTCCGATCCACGGACTACCCGCCGTGGCAGCCACCAGTGTGCCGACACCGGCCGTCAGGGCACCCGCACTGAGCAACCGGATCGCACCGACGCGCCGCGCCAGGACGTTGCCGGCGAAGCGTCCGGCCGCAGCGGCCGAAGCGAACACCGCCGGCGCCGTAGAACTCAACCCGGCAGTGGCATCAAGCGTGGTTTCCAGATGCACGGCGCCCCAGCTCTGCCAGGCGTTCTCCACGAGGTACGCCAATGCGCCCAGGCACCCGAGGACGATCAGAGGCAATGCCGGACGCCACGTCCTCCCACCCCGTCGCGGCGCCGAGAGCTCCGGAACCGGACTGGATTCGGCCCGGGTACGCAGCGAGCCAGGTGCCAGGGCCACCACGGCGATGGCGGTGACCAGGACGAACACCGCACCGAGCACCAGACGCGGGCCCGCGCCCGCCGCGCGCAACGCAGCAGTACTCAGGCTGGCCACGACCACACCGACGGAGAACCAGGCATGCGCGAGGTTCATCAGGGGGCGCTGCGAGCGGATCTCGGCGTGCACACCAGCGGCGTTGATCGCCACATCGGTCGCGCCCGCGAGGACGCCCAGCAGCAACAGCGCCAACCCCAGCGCCACGGGAGAGCCGGCGAACGAGGGGAGCACACCCGCTACCGCGAATCCCACCATCACCACCGGCAACACCCCGGCACCGAGGCGGTCGACGAGGTGACCGGTCAGCCGCATGGACACCAGCGCACCGAGCCCGATCATCAGCAGTGCCGTGCCCAGCTCACCATCGGTCGAGCCAGAGCTGACCTGCACCGCGGGCAGCACGGCCCCCCAAGCTCCCCAGAACAAGCCAAACGCCAGGAACGCACCGAGCGCACGTCTACGTTCAGCTTCCATATGGATGGGTCTAGCGGTCGCCGAAGCCGGCGTAACTCAGGGACGGACGGTGAGGCCTACTTTTTGGAACTCTTTGAGCTCTGAATAGCCGGTTTTGGCCATCGCCCGACGCAGCGCGCCGAACAGGTTCACCCCGCCACCGGGATGGCAGGAGGGCCCGAACAGCAGCGTGTCGATGCCGATCGAATCCTCGGGTACATCGATGACGTGACTGCGCGGCAGTGACGGATGCGCGGCGGCAGCGGTCCAGTACAACCCGTTGCCAGGTGCCTCGGCGGCAGCGGCCAGCGGTTCACCGAGCATCACCGCGTCCGCCCCGCAGGCGATCGCCTTGGCCACATCACCGCTGGTGCGCATCCCGCCGTCGGCGATCACGTGCACGTATCGTCCACCGGTCTCATCCAGGTAGTCCCGCCGGGCGGCTGCGGCATCGGCGACCGCGGTCGCCATCGGCACCCCGATGCCGAGTACGTCACCAGTCGAGGTACCCGCACCCGCTCCATGACCCACGATCACACCGGCGGCTCCGGTACGCATCAGGTGCATCGCCGTGCGGTAGTCACCCACTCCACCGACGATCACCGGGACGTCCATCGACGCGATGAACTCCACGAGGTTGAGCGGCTCAGCAGCGCTGGAGACGTGCTCGGCAGAGACGATGGTGCCCTGTACGACAAGGATCTCGACCCCGGCGGCGAGCAAGTCAGGCGCGAGATCGCGGGCATGCTGCGGGCTGACCCGGGCAGCCACCGTCACCTCGGACTTGGCCACCTGGCCGATCGCCTCGGTGAGCAACTCAACCCGGATCGGGGCCGAGTGCCACTGTTGCAACAGCCGCACCGCCGCCGTCTCGTCGGCCTCGTCCATCGCGGAGGTGAGCCCGAACAGCAACTTGTCGACGTTCGGATGACGCGCCCACAGCCCTTCGGCATTGAGCACCCCCAGCCCACCGAGCTCACCGATCCGGATCGCCATCGCTGGCGACACGATCGCGTCGGTGGGATGGGTGACCAGGGGGATATCGAAGCGGTAGGCGTCGATCTGCCAGGTTGTGGACACATCACGGGACGAGCGGGTGCGCCGCGAGGGCACGATCTCCACATCATCGAAGGCGTAGGCCCGGCGCGCGGTGCGGCCCATGCCGATCTCCACCATGTCCCGCATCTCAGCGCACCGCGTAGTTCGGGGCCTCCACCGTCATGGTGATGTCATGCGGGTGGCTCTCCTTGATCCCGGCCGCCGTGATCTGCACCAGCTGCGCGCCCTGCAACGCTGGGATCGTCGCCGCACCGGCGTAACCCATCGCCGCTCGCAGACCACCGACCAGCTGGTGGGCCACCAGTGACAGCGGCCCACGGAAGGGGACCCGCCCTTCGATGCCCTCGGGCACCAGCTTGTCGTCGGAGAGCACGTCGTCGGCGAAGTAGCGGTCCCTGGAGTACGACCGCCCGACACCCCGCGAGGCCATGGCACCCACCGAGCCCATCCCGCGATAGGTCTTGTACTGCTTGCCGTCGACCAGGATCAGGTCACCAGGCGCCTCGGCGGTGCCTCCGAGCAGGCTGCCCAGCATGACGGTGCTGGCGCCCGCGACGATGGCCTTGGCGATATCGCCGGAGTATTGGATGCCGCCGTCACCGATCACCGGAACGCCCGCGGGGCGGCACGCCTGGTCTGCCTCGAAGATGGCGCTGATCTGCGGCACGCCCACCCCTGCCACAACCCGGGTAGTGCAGATGGAACCGGGGCCCACCCCGACCTTGACCGCGTCCGCGCCGGCCTCGACCAGAGCCAGCGCCCCGGCCCGGGTGGCGACGTTGCCGCCGATGATGTCAACCGTGCTGCCCAGCTCGGCCTTGAGCGTGCTGATCATCTGCAGCACCCCGCGGGAGTGCCCGTGCGCGGTGTCCACGACCAGCACGTCGACGCCGGCATCGACGAGCAACGCCGCCCGCTGCTTGCCGCCCTCGCCAACTCCGATAGCAGCGCCCACCAGCAGCCGCCCGTCTGGATCCTTGGTCGCCAGCGGGTACTGCTCGGTCTTCACGAAGTCCTTGACGGTGATCAGCCCGCGCAGCCGGCCGTGCCCGTCGACGATCGGCAGTTTCTCGATCTTATGGCGGCGCAGCAGGCCCAGTGCCGCGTCAGCGGTGACACCTACCTGCGCGGTGATCAGCGGCGGCTTGGTCATCACGTCAACGACCCGCTTGCCATGGTCGACTTCGAAGCGCATGTCCCGGTTGGTGATGATGCCAACCAGCACCCCGTCGGATTCGGTGACGGGCACACCGGAGATGCGGTAGCGGGCGCACAGCGCGTCCACGTCGGCCAGGGTGCTCTCCGGCAAGCAGGTCACCGGGTCAGTCACCATGCCCGCCTCGGACCGCTTGACCACCTCGACCTGGGCGGCTTGCTCCTCGGCCGGCAGGTTGCGATGCAGCACCCCCATCCCGCCCTGGCGCGCCATCGCGATGGCCATCCGTGCCTCGGTCACCGTGTCCATCGCCGAGGAGACCAGTGGTACCCGCAGGTTGATATTGCGGGAAAGCCTGGTCGACGTATCGACCTCCGCGGGTACCACGTCGGATTCTGCGGGCAACAGCAAGACATCGTCGAAGGTCAGACCAAGCAGCGCGAACTTCGACGGGAAGCCGGGCGCGGTGAGCTCGCTGGTCATGCGCAGGGACGACCTTCCTGGCGGTGGCTGAAGTCAATTGGCGGCCGGGTTGGTTGGTATCTGACGGGTTGACATCTGGACAGGTGGACATCTCGACTGGCGACCTCATGGGGGTCTGATCCATGGTATCCGTCACAGCGCGATCCGACGGGAAGGTACGGTGCCAGCCGTGGCGCATGACTCACTTCCCCCCGACCCGTTCGCCGGCGACCCGGAGGACCCGGCGCTGGCGCTGGAGGCGTTGGATGACCCGGGGGACGCCGATGAGGAGCCGCTGGACGACGAGGAGCGGGCAGGACTGCTCGCTGACCTGAGCGATCTGGCCGTCTACCAGGCCCTGCTGGCGCCTCGTGGACTACGCGGGATCGTCGTGGATTGCCCGGACTGTGCCGAGCAGCACTATCACGACTGGCAGCTACTGCGGGCAAGCCTGCAACAGTTGCTCGAGGGCGGCCGGATGCGCCCACACGAGCCGGCGTATGACCCGGACCCGTCCGGGTATGTCAGCTGGGAATACTGCCGGGGATACGTCGACGCAGTCCTCGCTGAAGACGGCAGCTGACTCCGATCACCCACCCGGAGGCTGCCCTGGCTCGGCGGGGGCAGGGTCCCGTGGATCCCGATCCCGGGGATCGCCCATCGAGGGAGGCCTAGGCGGCGAGTCCGGAGGTCCAGGCGGCGCAACGTTCGGTGGAGGCGGTGGGCCAGGCCTCTGGTAAGGGCGGCTGGGTCTGGGCATCTGGTTTGCCCCCGCCGGTGGCGTGTTGGGCCCGGTCCTCGGGTTGGGTCCGGCCGGCGACGTAGGTTCCGTCGACGAAGGGGGTTCGGCGGGCGAGATAGGGTCGGTCGGCGAAGTGGGGTCGGTCGGCGTGTCGGCGTCGGTCGACGAGTCGGCGTCAGTCGGCGAGGAGGCGTCGGTCGGCGCGGCGGCCTCAGACGGCGGGATACTGGCCGAGGATGTCAGGGATTCTGGTACCCCGGGTCGCTGAGCCGAGCTGCCATCGGGCGATTCGGATGGTAGATCTTGACCGGGCGGAGTCGCCAGCTCCCGCTCGAGTTCATGATGGCGAGCGGTGAGATCGGTGCGGCCCTCGGCCTCGGCGATCGCCGGGAGCTGCTGTTGAATGCTGTCCAGCGCTGCCTTGGCCTGCTCGGGCTTGCCTTGCTGCAACGCCGTCCTGGCCTCTTCGAGTTCAGACTGGACGAAGGCCGCGGCCTCGACCGAGCGGGCGTAGTCCGAATAGAGCACTTGAGTCACGCCCCACAAGTTGTCGCCAGGATGGGCGGACTTGGCGAGCAGACCCATTGCGGAGAAGGCAATCACCAACACCGCAGCGGCCGCCGCGACCGGCGCGAACACGGGACCACGTCGGCGAGCCGGCCGACGGGCGGCGCTGATCGCCGCCAAGGCGGTTTCGGTGTCCACCAGCTCCCTGATCGAGTCGGCGTGCACCTCGCGGCGCCACGCCGTCAGGACACGCATCAGCTCGCCGTCGACGCCGCCCAGCGTGTGATCGACGCCACCTGGCGTGCGGTCGACACTGCCGAGCAGATCTAGCAGCGCGTCGTCGGCCTGAACAGCAGCCAGATCAACAGGCATCTCAGAGGGATCTCCATCGGGGTGGCTCAGACGTGAGTCGCCGTTATGATCAGACATCTCAGACCACCCCCTCGGACGTCAGAACATTGCGTAACCGGCCCAGAGCCCGGTGCTGAGCTACCCGGACCGCACCGGGAGTGGAGCCCACCGCCTCGGCGGTCTCCTCGGCTGACAGCCCGACCACAACCCGCAGGACAAGAATCTCGCGCTGCTTGTCCGGCAGCAGCCCCAGCAGCTTGTCCATCCGTCCGGCCAGCTCACCCTGCATGGCCCGTTGTTCCGGACCGTCGCCCAATGCCGGGGAATCGGGGACCTCCGGGACCGGCTCGGCACGGTTGCGGGCCGCCGACCGATGTGCGTCAGCCACCTTGTGCGCCGCGATGCCGTACACGAAGGCCAGGAACGGCCGGCCTTGATCGCGGTAACTGGGCAGAGCCGCAAACACCGCGAGACACACCTCCTGGGCTACGTCATCCGCCGAGGCGAATGTTTTTTCCTGGCTACCGACGCGCGCGCGGCAGTACCGCAACACGAGAGGACGGATCCAGCGGAGCACACCAGCGACGGCATCTCGGTCACCATCGACAGCTGCACCAACAAGGACGTCGAGGTCGTCCCCCACAGTTGTCATCGCAGAACGCAGCCCTGCCGTTACGACGGGACCAGCCGGACTGCACGCCGGCCGGCGGTGGACACTCCGCTACCTAGGACGTCATCATCAGCCCAAGGCCACGGCACCTCATGCGCAACCGTAGTGGGCGACAGATCAAACGCCGAGCGTGGTGTCTCTGCGCATGCGCGCGTTCACAGCGGCATGAGCCGATGGCGATACCCCGGCTCGACGCCGCAGGAAGACTTCAGGACGACTCAGGCGACCAAACCGCGCCGGAAACCGTGTGCAACGGCCTGAGCCCGATCCCGCACGCCGAGCTTGCGGAACAACCTCCGGGCGTGGGTCTTCACGGTGTCCTCGGAGAGGTAGAGCTCGCGCCCGATCTGGCCGTTACTCTTGCCTTGGCTCATTCCCCGCAGCACCTGCAGCTCGCGCTCGGTGAGCTGAACCCCAGGATCGGACGGGGGTCGCGGCGCCGGCACCGAGGTACTGGCCAGTGTGTGGGCCAGCGCGGCCACGAGCTCAGGACGTGACGCGTCCCAACGCAGATAACCCCGGGCACCACCGGCGATCGCGGCGGCGATGCTGCCCGCATCGTCCGGTGCACCGAACACGATGACGTTGGCCTGAGGGTGCGCCGACACCAGCCGGCGAGTGGCCTCCACACCGGTTGGTACCGCGCGCTGGGTCCCCACCAGGACGACATCCACAGGCTGTCGCGAATAGCGAGCTAGCAGCTCGTCTCCGTGTGCCACGCAGTCGATCCGAGCGACACCGGGGACCGCGGACATCACACGAGTGAGTCCCTCGCGGACGCTTCGCCGGTCGTCGCAGATAAGAACTGCGGTCACGGGAGGGCTCCTTTCCTGCAGCCAAGTGATGTGCCCACCTCCCTATCGGTCGCACGGAGCCGGAACTTGACACGATCTGATGGAAATTCATCAAGAGCCGGCTTCGCACTACTCCGAACGGCTGTTCGCCGCGCGGAGCAACGCTCACTCTACCGAGTGTGAGCGGATCACGGCAGTACCGCGAACACGGATGATCCGGACATACTGGACTACCTAATGCCGCAGCGGCGGCCCTTGACCCCTCGACTGGATGAGAGGGAAGGGCCGCCGCCGCGTCACTCCTGGCGTCACACCGGCAGCGGTGCTTACATGCCCGGGCCATGCCCATGGCCGTGGCCGGCCGCGGGGGGCGCCTGCTCCGGCTTGTCCACTATCACACTCTCAGTGGTGAGCACCATCCGAGCGATCGAGGCGGCGTTGACGATCGCCGACCGGGTCACCTTCACCGGGTCGACGATTCCCGCGGCAACCAGATCGCAGTAGGTCTCAGTCTCGGCATCGAAACCGTGACCCCACTGCATGTCCCGCACCTTGGCGACAACCACGGCACCCTCGAAGCCCGCGTTATTGGCGATCCAGGCCGTCGGGGCGGCACTGGCAGCCCACACGATGGCGACGCCGGTGGCCTCGTCGCCGTGCAGGCCGAGATCGCCGACCGAGTTGGCAGCATGAACCAGCGCCACGCCCCCGCCGGGAACGATGCCCTCCTCAGCAGCCGCTCTGGTAGCCGCCACGGCATCTTCGATCCTGGACTTGCGCTCCTTGAGCTCGGTCTCGGTGGCCGCTCCGACCTTGATCACCGCCACGCCACCGGCCAGCTTGGCAAGCCGCTCCTGGAGCTTCTCCCGGTCCCAGTCCGAGTCGGACTCGTCGATCTCACGACGAAGCCGCGCGGCGCGGGCGTCGACCTCCGTCTGGTCGCTGGCGCCGTCGACGATGGTGGTGTCGTCCTTGGTCACCACGATCCGCCGGGCACCGCCGAGGACCTCGAGCCCGACTTCAGACAGCGCGAGGCCGACCTCAGGGTCGATCACCTGGGAGCCGGTGAGGGCGGCGAGATCATCCATGAACGCTTTACGGCGGTCACCGAAGAAGGGTGCCTTCACCGCTACCACCGACAGTGTCTTGCGGATCGCGTTGACCACCAGGGTGGACAGGGCCTCACCCTCGACGTCCTCGGCCACAATGAGCAGCGGCTTGCCAGCTTGACTGATCTTTTCCAGTAGCGGCAGGAGGTCTTGGATCGAGGAGATCTTGTCGCGGTGCAGCAGCACACTGGCGTCGGCCAGCACCGTCTCCATCCGCTCGGCGTCGTTGACGAAGTAAGGCGAGATGTAGCCCTTGTCGAACGCGACGCCCTCGGTGATCTCCAATTCGGTAGCCAGCGTGGAGGACTCCTCCACGGTGATGACGCCGTCCTTACCGACCTTGGTCATCGCCTCGCCCACCAGCGCGCCGATCTTCGGGTCACGCGAGGACACCGTGGCGACCTGGGCGATCGCGTCCTGACCCTGCACCGGCGTCGCCTTGGACTTCAACGTCGCGGCGATAGCATCGGCTGCCATTGCGATGCCATGCCCCAGCGCGGTGGGGTTGGCGCCGGCGGCCACGTTGCGCAGTCCCTGCCGGACCATGGCCTGCGCCAGGATCGTCGCGGTGGTGGTGCCGTCACCCGCCACGTCGTTGGTCTTCGTCGCCACGCTCTTGGCAAGCTGGGCGCCGAGGTTCTCATAGGGATCGGTCAGCTCGATCTCGCGCGCAATCGTGACCCCGTCGTTGGTGACCGACGGCCCGCCATACTTCTTGTCCAGCACCACGTGCCGGCCGCGGGGACCGAGGGTGATCTTGACCGCGTCGGCGAGCTGGTCGATTCCGCGCTCCAGCGCGCGCCGCGCGGTCTCGTCGAACGTGATCTGCTTGGGCATTGCCTGCCTTCCTCACGAGCGAAGTCTGGTAGGTCGCCGCGTTGTCGCCGACCCGATGCGTGACCGCCCCGCTGACCCCGGGAGGGGCGCGGGGCGGTCACGGTGACGACGATTGAACCGTCAGTTGACAACGGCGAGCACGTCGCGGGCGGAGAGGATTAGGTATTCCTCACCGTTGTGCTTGATCTCGGTGCCGCCGTACTTGCTGTAGAGGACCACGTCACCGACGCTCACATCCACCGGGATGCGGGTGCCGTTGTCATTGATCCGGCCCGGGCCCACGGCCAAGACCTTGCCCTCCTGGGGCTTCTCCTTAGCAGTGTCCGGGATAACGATGCCGGACGCGGTCGTCGTCTCAGCCTCACTGGCCTGAACGACGATCTTGTCCTCGAGCGGCTTGATGTTCACGCTCGCCACGGTGTGACCTCCACTTTCTGGGGTCTTCGATGAGCTGGCAGGGTTGTCTGATGCAGGCTGCGGCCACCCCGCCGTCGCGGGTGTCGAGGTGACCCGAGCCATATCTGGCACTCTGATGACCAGAGTGCCAATTGGCAGACTACTGCGCCGAGTGCCAGCACTCAACTAGGGTGCCCGGAAGTCCCGCCCGTCGCGCCGATTCTGCCGCTCCCGGTGTCGAGCCGAGGACCACAGCACCCGACAGGACCCGAGATCCGGCCGTTGGTAGCTCTTCAAGTACCACCAACCGGGGGCGGCACGACCTCAAACCGCTACCAACTCTGCGGCCGGTCCGCGGCAGGAGTTGGTAGCGGTTAACAGCACCGTCACCCCTGGTTGGTAGCTCTTGAAGAGCTACCAACCAGGGAGGTGGTGACCGGCAGGCCCGGGTCGGCGGGGATGGTGAGGTGTGAGGGGGGCGCGCCGGCGGCGAGCAGGTGCGCGCCGAGCGCAGCCACCATGGCTCCGTTGTCGGTGCACAGTCGTGGCCGGGGCACCCGCAGTCGCAGTCCGGC
>JBGSWT010000448.1:0-4346 GCA_041751815.1 Pseudonocardiaceae bacterium | reverse complement strand
AGGCCGAACCGGGCACCCGGCGCACACCGCCAGCGCCACCGCCACCTGCGCCTCGTACTCCGAGCCCGCGGCCGCCGAGGGGAAGAACCGCTCGGGATCTCCACCCCGGCAGGCGGCCCGGTCCCGCCATCGACCGTCCGGCGTGCACGCCACCGGTTCGTCCCTGATCGTCATCGCCCGCTCCCTGATCGTGAGAAGTGGCGGGCCGTCAAGCCGCCTCATCAAGTGGCGGCCCGGCGGGGTCGGCGAGGCTCGCGGTTGCGCCCCCGCACAGCCGTGCACTGCCGGACCTCATGCCGCACCCGCCGCGTCTGCGGTACGCTCGTTCGCGTCGACCTCACCCGCGGTGATGGAGTCCGCGCCGTACTCGACAACGGCACCCCGCGACCGGTCGACCTCCGCGAAGTCGTCGCCGGTGACCTCGTGCAGGGCGTCGACAGCCGCGGAGGCTTGCCGGTCCGGCGAAGACGGCCGCAGTTGGCGGTGAACTCCATCTGACCAGGGCGTAGGCCACCCGCGATGCGATGACATGCCGTTCCGTGCCGTTCAAACGCCACCTCGTGACCGGGGCGGATCGGCGCCGTCTTGTACCGGATTTGTACCGGCTCGACTCCTGCACCTCTTCATCCCGAATTGACCAGGGGTGGTCTCACCTGCCCTGCCGAGTCGCACGATTGCCCATCCGACCTGCGCTGGAGCTTGGTAGCACCTTCCCCTGGCTGGCACCTCCTAGGTCGTCTCACCTAGTGCGGGCGGTCCTGGCTACCGATCCGGCTACCGGCACGTCGCGAGGCGACGGCGTCGGAGTTGGGCCGGTCTCCGGGGAGCCCCTCGTCTTCGCAGCCTCGGTCGACGTGGAAGATCGAGCGGTTGAGGGGGCCACGGACGACATCCACGACGGGTGACCGGAGGGGAAGTCGGGATACACTCTGCAACCGCCCGGACACGGGCAGCGTTCACGTCATGCTGGAGGGCCGAGTTGCCAAAGCTGCCGAGCTTCGGACAGGTAAGCGACTTCTTCGGCCCCTCCAACCCGGTCGTGTACGCCGAGGGGCGATTCACGACGAGGACGTACTTGAGTGAGTCGTTCACGATCAGCCGAGTTTATTCGCGCGATCTCGGGCAGCCTGCGCGGTTTATCGCAAAGGTGTTCGATACTGACGAATGGACGGAACCGCCCTCGAATGCGGAGGAATTCTTGGTGATGACGAGCCCAGGTGGCAGAGTTCAGCTCAAGCTCTTGGTTGCGCGAGAGGCTGGGCAGGTGAAGGAACTGTGGATTGAACGAGTCAAGTCGAAGGCTGATGGAACATCGACTCTCGTCGAAGTGCTCAATCTCAAGCGTGATGATGCAAGTCGATTGATCGAATTGCTCAAGAACCTTGATAGCCTTCCTGTTGAGGGTGACACCACGGTACGCATCGATGATAGCTTGCTACGCGAGGTGCTTGCTGATCCCGACGCGGTTCAAACGATGTATAACCGTAACCGGGAAGAATTCAGGTCGCTAATCGTCGAGGATGAGTCCGCTACTGACTTGATTGCTTTAGGGTATCGACGGGAGCAACTCAAGAGGTTCAGACTGCTTCTGGATGATGCTGATGTGTTTGCAGAGGAGCAAAAGCTACTAGGTGGAGGGTCAGAGAAGGTATGGCAGACATTCTTCGAGAATAATCCGTGGGTTCTGGGCGTTGGACTGACAGGTCACCTCATGACATCGTGGAATCCCGAGAAGCTTGAGCAAGTCGTCATTGGCTTTAGCGTCGCCGGTTCAGGTAAGCGGACCGACGCCCTCATGCGCACCGCTGGCAGTATCCAGTACATGACATTCGCGGAGATCAAGCATCACAATACTGACCTCCTTGTTCGGCAGCCGTATCGGCCGGCCTGCTGGTCTCCCTCGCCCGAATTGAGCGGCGGCGTCGTCCAGATTCAGCAGACGGTCTACAGGGCAACCCGTGAGATCGGAGAACGACTTGACGACTTGGCCGACGACGGGTCGCGCACCGGAGAGGCAACGTACCTCCATCGGCCGCGCTCGTATCTGATTATTGGGAACCTTTCCCAGCTTCGGGGTGCCACTGGGGGTGTTCACGAGGACAAGAACCGCTCCTTTGAAATCTACCGTAGAAATCTCTATGAGCCAGAGATCCTCACGTTCGATGAAGTACTGGCGCGTGCTGAATGGCAAGTTGCCCTCGCCGCTCGGGACACTTAGCTGCGAGACGCCGATCAGCGCATTCCTTAGCGCGTATCGCCTAGCCACTTGAGGAAGCGACGGAGAACGCCATCTAGCTCGGTTGAATTGTTGAGAGCCTCGACCGTGATTCGGTCGACCTGTGCAACACCCGCTTGGCGCAGCAGGTGGTCGCTAGTGATATCGAAAGCTCGTCGCGAGTTGTGGTGAGGGCCATCAATCTCGATTACTCCAGCACGTCCCTTGTATGTCACTAGTACGTCTGGTTCCCATGTGCGCCCAGGAATGCGGCCTCCCGCTAACGGGTAGATACCGATCGTTTCGTCATGCGGCAAGCCTTCCTGAAGTCCGCGCAATGCGCGGTAGGCAGTCAATTCGCCATGGTTAGTAAAAGCAAGCCAGTCCTCTTGCAAGCGAATGCCATCGCTTCGACTCTTGCGGCCCTGATTGGTGGGTCGTTTACCTCCGAGCGCTGCATCAAGCTGCTGACGCCAGCCGTATTCGATCGCCGGTATGACCTCGCGTGCGCCGAGCCAGTCGATTGGTAGATTCTTTCGGCCAACGATGTCCCTGAACACGGACCGGAGGTCATCGATGCTTTGACTAAAGTCGTCGGAGTCCTCCGGTTCGTACTCTAGCCAGAGATCCCTTTCGCGATTCTGGCGGTCATCCTCGATGGTTACATTTGTTGCGCGACCGAGGAGTGCGGCGTGATCACGAGAACCGCGTCGAATGAGGATGGCAACCAATTAGACTGAGAATCTCGTCAATTAGGCGTTCCTCGCGAACCTCGTCCGACACGAATGGGTCGTCTGCCATTTGCGTGAACGTCCGTCGGTCGGGCGCTTCGCTGTTGCGGTCGGTCAACGTGTCCTCCACGGCGACGGCTCGTCTTGTCCGAACACCATAGATGCACGTGCCGACAACTTTCTGCAACAGGCGCCTTCCGGCTCGACCGGGTGCGCCAGCCGTGAGCGGAGCGGTAAGGCTGGTGTCACCCGGTCGGCGCGCGGAGCGCGCCTTGACTTCACAAGAGACAGACTCGGCAACGCGAGCACTTCGGTGTGAACGCGGACGCAGTAAACTCGGGCGCTGACGTCCCGTACCGTCGCGTGCCGCTGAGCTGGGCGTTCGTACTATTGCGTCTCGGGACGTGACGGGCGCTCCCAGACTGTTCACTCCGGGTTTGCTCCGTCCCCACGCTGGGGCTGGTGCGTCATCCCGTCGGCCTGGTGCAACCCGACCGCGCGACGGCCCGGGGGCAGCCCTCGACGCAACCGCCGGCCGACGTCGTGCAGCTCTGCCCCCGGGGCGTCGTGTGGTAGCCCTCCGGGAGGCCGACGGGATGACGCACCCCGCCATCCCGGAGGCTTGCCCGCCCGGCGAGGGCTAGCATTTGACGTGTTTTCCTCGTGCATGTTGCGCATCTCAGTGCAGAATAGGCCGATGACAGGCCCTTCATTCGATATCATTCAGCATACTGAGCAACTGACTCAGAAGTGGGGCGGCGACGCAAACTCCATCCTCACTGTCCATCTTCCACCCGCAAAGCAGAACCGCGACGCCATCTCGATTCACCTTGACCTCAAGGATTGGATAGACCTAAGCAAAGCCAGACTACAACGTGCCGACGGAACCAAGTTTCAGGCCGCCTACGAATACCTGAACAGCAACGTCGCCGACGGAACGATTCGAGTGTTGCTGTCCGGTGCGCTCTATATGGAGATTGCTCTACGCATCCCCGACGTTCGCCGTCGAACCCACCTTGCTGACGTGATGAGCGAGATCTCTCGCTTTAACGCCTTGAACGCTCGACACGTCTTGCTCGAAGCGGAGATCGAGGGAGCGTTGCATCGTCGACTCGGACGTCCAGCGTTCCCGCGGAAGGTGCAGCCGTTCGGACGAGGAGGCTTCTTCCCCTTCACTGGGAAGGTCCACGCAATGACTTTCGATGACGACAGATCGGGCATCATCGAGCAACTCATTCAGAAGGACCCTGTCAACACTCCTTGGTGTCATAGGGTGAGTGCACCACCAAGAATGATACCCTACCGACCACCCAGTTAAGAAAGAGAACGGAGCCACCACCAGTGCGTGGTGAAGAACTTTTCGCCGAAGAACGAGAAATAATCTCTCGGGAACTCGCCAC
>JBGSWT010000447.1:0-3272 GCA_041751815.1 Pseudonocardiaceae bacterium | reverse complement strand
CGCGGCGCCGGTAACCAGGGCAACGCGACCGGCGAAGTCCCCCGATGTGGTCACCGTCGGCCGTCCTTGCGGGCCAGCGTGGCGCCGCTGACGGGGCGAACGAGGTCTGTACGAGCCACCAGCACCTCCGGCTTCACAGGTGACGCAGCTGGGGCCAAAGCTGTGACCACGGAGCCCGTTGGCCCGAGCAGAGCCAGACCGGTGTGGGCAACGAGAGAAGGTTCATTGAGGGCCCCTCGGTCACCGTGGCTACTTGCCGGACCTCGGTAAAATACCGGTGCAGGTGAGTGGGATCGGAGCCGACGAAGAGAACAGTGTCAACATCATCCGCTGGTGCGCCGAAGTACCAGTAGCCGCGATGCGGGCTGAAAGGGTGCGGCAGCCCGCGGGCCGGACCGTACCGGTGGAGGGCGCTAGCGTCCCAGTACCAATTGGTGACGACCGCGGTAGTGCGCTGCTGTGCAGGCGGCAGCCCGCGGTAGGCGCCGGCTACCGTATCCGTCAACTCCGGCCAGCCAAGGCTTGACAGTGACCAGGGCCTTGCGGGAGTGGGCCAGGAGACCGGCAATATTGGCAGGGCGGTAAGGGCGATGATCGCCGAGAGGACGTAGACCGGCCAGGTGCGTGCCCATCGCCACCAGCGCGCCGGCTCGCGCCGTTGCAACTCCACCGCGCCCGCGGCCAACAGCAGCGCCACGAGCCCCGCCAGGTAATAGGAACGGCCTTCGGTGACGAGGAAGAATACGACCAGTCCAACGAAGGTCCACCCGAGGAAGCGGTAGGAGCGCAGCTCGGGTGAGCGCAGCAGCCGCCACAGGCCGTAGCAGAACAGCGCCATCCCCACCCCCACCCCAGCCGTCGTCAGCATCATTGGCAGAAAGCCCCACCGACCGCCGAAGTAGAGGCTGACTTCCTTGGCGATGACCTGCGTCATCGCGAGCTGGGGCCATCCGTGGTCGGCCTGCCAGAGCAGATTGGGTAGCGTCGCGAGCACCACGAGCATTGCACCGAGCCACAGCAGCGGGCGGCGCAACAGCTCCCGTGGACCTACTGCGAGCACGCTGAGAGCCACAACGGCCCAAAAGCTCACCATCAGCCACTTGTTCTGCAACGCGATAGCCGTCACTACACCAAGCCACAACAGCAACCGATCGTCGCGAAGCCGTACCCACCGCACCAGCAGCCACGTTGTCACTGTCCACAGGAACACATCGACAGTGCCGGTGCTGAGCAGATGGCCACCAGCCGCTTGATTGGCGACCGTCGCCATCGCATACGTCCCCGCGGTCAGCACCTGCGCCTCGCGCCGACCGCCGAGTTCCCGGGCGATCAGTGCAGCCACCACCACAGCTATCGCGGTGAGTACCGTCGCCGGCAGGCGTTCCCCGGCGAGCGAGCCGGGGAAGACGGTATCCATCGCGCGGGCCAGCAGCGGCACCAGCGGTCCCTGGTCGACGTATCCCCAGTCCAGGTGATGCCCGGCGGCCAGAAAGTAGAGTTCGTCAGCGAAGTAGCCAACGCGCCCGCTTGTCAGCAACAGCACCAGCCCGACCCCAGCGGCGATCGACAGCACCGGCCAACGCGCCAGCGAAGCGATCGGAGGGTGTTGCTCTGTCCGGGCGTCTGCTTCCTCAGTCTCCACCGGCAGCGGGTCGCTCCCACCCGTTTGCGTTAACGACTGCACTTCGCCTCCATCAGCACCGCGAGATTCACGGTTGAGTGGCTCGCGGAGACACTCGGGCGACGAACAGCACCACCTGCGTTCGCCGATCGGGGTCCGGCAAGTTCCACTCGCGCGCGATACTGCTCGACGCGACGGCGTCGACATCGTCGAAGCCCGCCTCGCGCAGCGCGGTCACGACGTCGCTGCGGCTCCGCGCGTCGTGCTCGAAGCCCCGCCCACCTGAGGACCGTCTTATCGCCGCTTCAAGTACGCGTCCGGCGATGCCGGACTCGTGCTCCTCGCTCGTCGGTGTCAGATCGAACACGAACCGCAGCTCTCCGGTGATTGCGGCGAGCTGCCGCACCTTTGCGAACATGCGATGGCGCGCGTCGGCGGCCAGGTACATCATCAGGCCTTCCGCGATCACGAACACCGGCTCGCCGCGTCGCGCAAAAGGTTCGAGCGCCACGGTCTCGACGTCGCCCTCGACGAGGTGCAAACCCGGCCGCGCGAGCACCGCGCGACCTTCGTCGGTGCGCTGGAGAAGTTCACGCTTGCGCTCGATGACGTGCGGTAAGTCGAGCTCGGTGTATTGCACGTGCGCGTCGCTTGTCGTGGCGGCGCCTCGTCGAGAAAACCCCGCAGCCAGCTCGATGACGTGTCGATGACCCGACTCGCACAACAGATGATCGATCATCGTGTGGCGGTGGAGCAGCGAGTAGCGCAGCGGCGCGAGCCTGTGATCGAACAGCCTCGCTGCCGCGAGCGCGGCGTTGGTCGCGTCGAACACGCGCTTGGAATCCGGACTCGCGAACAGATGCGCGTGCGAAAGCCCACCCCACGCCCACACCTGCGAGGTATAGAGCGCCGTCACTGACAGGTCCCCTGGCCCGGCCATCCCGAGCGGCAGCCTAGTGTGCTCTTTACTACTCTCCGTTACCGACGCTGACCCCTCGCTCACAACCATCACCACTCCCTGTAGCGTCCTCTGATCACCGAGCCCCTAGAGAGCACCGCCTTGCGCTTCCCGCCGTCCTCCGATCCAGCCGGGCGCCGGCTCAGCGGTATGGACGCGGGATTTCTCAGCCTGGAGATGTCCGAGCAGCCGATGCAGGCCGTGATGCTCGGGCTGCTCCGGGCAGGCACCGACGGCCCTCTCACCCTTGAGGGCCTGCGCCGGCACCTCGCCGCCCGTCTCGATCAGCTTCCGACATTCCGGTGGCGAGTCGTTGCCGTTCCCCTCGGCTTGGCCCACCCGGTGTTCGTCGAGGAGCCCCATTTCGACCTCGGAAATCACCTCGGTCATGCGTGCCTCCCTGAGCCCGGTGGGCCGGAGGAACTCGGCGCTGCCTGTGCCCAACTGGCCTCCCAGCACCTGGACCGGGGCCGGCCGCTGTGGCGGATCACTCTGATCGACGGCCTTGGCGACGGACGGCAGGCGATGATGCTGGAGATCCATCATGCGCTGATGGATGGATTCGCCATCCGCACCACCTTGGCGCGGATCTTCTCGGCGCAGGAGCCGGTAGCCTCGCCGTCCCCCTGGCAACCGGGCCGGGTGCCAGGACGTGTGCGGCTGGTCACGGCAGCCCTGGCCCATGACGCCCGG
>JBGSWT010000446.1:0-2520 GCA_041751815.1 Pseudonocardiaceae bacterium | reverse complement strand
TCGCTGCGCTGACGGTGCTTGAGCGGCGGCGGGTGAAATCCTGGTCAGCCGCTCAGCTCGCGCTCCAGCCATCAGCCCACGGGGCCGCTTCCACATGGTTGTGGAAGCTGACCGCCTTGCCGTCGCGCATCCTCCAGACGTGCGCGTAGGCCGCCTGCATCTGATGATCGGCCTTCGACCTCGCGCGGAACGTACCGACGACCACGAGGTGCTCGCCTGCGTCGATGAAGGCATCCGGCTGGGCCTCGAACTCGTCGAAGTGCTCCGGGACCCTTGCGAAGACGTCGTTCGCAACGCTCTCCGCTCCGCGATAGGTGCCCTGGGGGGCGCCCCCGCCACCCGGCTCACTCCACTCGATCTGCGGGTCGAAGGCCTCCAAGACCGCGGGGATGTCGGCGCGGTTGAACGCCTCGTAGGCGTTGCGCATGGTGCTGACGTCCTGCTCGGACATCGCTCCTCCTTCGCTCCTGGAGACTCCAGCCGACCTTAGTCCTCCGTTGATGTGGGAACAAGCTGCGGGTAGTCACCGCGTCGGGTCGCTAGGCCGCAGCGCCCGTTTGGCGCCAGTGCCCAATCGAGTGCCCAAACCGGTCGCCCGGATGCGAACACCGCAAACCAGAAGGTCAAGTGGTCTTGCGGGATTCGAGATGGCGAGACCCGGACTCGAACCGGGGACACCACGATTTCAGTCGCGATCTTCTAGCGCTCCAATTCCCGCGAACTGCAGGCGATTACGTGCGATCGCGCTGTCGCATCGATGTCCGAGTGTTCGCGGATTTTGCGCCCGTTTCCCGTGCGTTACGGCCGACGGCGCGACCCGTCGGCCTTTTCGCCACGAGGCTCGGCGGAGGCCACAGCGTGGTCGAGCAAGAAACTGTCATGCGTCAAGGAGTTGGCAGGGCTTGATCTTGATTTAGCTGGGGCTCAGTACATGTACGATTAGACCACGGCTAGTGTGATTTTCACCGTACGGGTATCTGCAACACCGCTGGTCAAGGTGATGGCGGTCCGGGCGCCCCGGTGTCGGGTGTACGTGGGGGGTTCCCTTCCGTACGCAGCATCCGCTTGGCGTGGTGGTCAACCGGCCCTCGGTGTGGTCTGACCGATGATTTTTCCGCGCCGTGTTGGTCTGTACGCCGAATACCGACTCACGGGAGGCTGACGCCATGCGGAAACTGACCTTCGGCATGAACCTGAGCCTGGACGGCTACATCGCCGCACCCGGCGACGACCTCGGCTGGAGCGTGCCGAGCGACGAGCTGTTCCAGTGGTGGTCCGACCGGGTGGGGGCGACCGGCCTGGCGCTGTATGGGCGCAAACTGTGGGAGACGATGAGTTCCCACTGGCCGACCGCCGACCAGCAGCCCGGCGCCACACCGGCGGAGATCGAGTTCGCCCGCCGCTGGCAGGATATGCCGAAGGTGGTGTTCTCCTCCACGATCAGCACGGTCGACTGGAACACCCGTCTGGTCACCGGCGACGCGGTCACCGAGATCATCCGGCTCAAGGCCGAGGATGGCGACCCCATGGACATCGGCGGCGCCACACTCGCCGCAGCGGCGATGCGGGCCGGGCTGATCGACGAGTACGTGCTGGCCACCGCACCGGTCTTGGTGGGCGGCGGCACGCCGTTCTTCACGGCCCTGGACAACTGGGTGAACCTGAGCCTGGTGGAGACCCGGACGTTTCCCAACGGCGTGGTCCTGACCAGGTACGAGACCAGGCACTGAGTGCCCGACGTCGGATCGGCGCGGGCTTCGGGCCGCCCAAGGATCTCGTGGCGCTGTGTTCCGAGGCGATTGTGATACCCCCGCCGGATCACAGGCCGTGTATGCAAGGGATCCGGCTCGGCGGTGGCGTCGACCACAACGGGTAACGCTGGCGCACCGCAGACCGACATCGATTCGCCGGTCCGGCCCGATCATATAAACCAGGCTGGGGGTCGAAGCGCTAGGCGGCTTGAAAAGACCGGAAAGGCCGATGAGCACGCTCCGAGTGCTCTGCCGCCTTTCGGGCGTGGCTACGAGCACCGCCTACTTGCAGGCCTTTCGCGGATGGCGAGACCCGGACTCGAACCGGGGACACCACGATTTTCAGTCCTGGAACCAAACCTCTCTAACTGGGCCGAAATGCCTGCAAACAAGCAGGTTTCGGGTAAGGAGTCGCTGGAGCGAGAACACCGCAATCTGCGAACTTATGCCGCAGAGCAGCGCGTGGCCGGGCGCTGCAGGCTCGGGCTCATCGGAGCCGAGCTGGTAGACGAACACTGCCCGGTGCTCTCCGCCGTGACCGACCAGGTCCGCCGGGCCGTCGCCGTCGACATACAGCCTCCCGACTCGCCGGCGGCGTAACGGACGGCGCGCAGCCGAGACTGCGCCGGATGCGCACGAATGACCTGCAGGGCTTCGAGACCGTGACGTTGGCGGCCGGCGCGCTGGAGGCTGCGTTCGCGCCCATCCTCGGCATGGCCGGCGTGTCACTGCGACATGAGGGCGACGAGCTGCTCGACGGGCGAGACAT
>JBGSWT010000445.1:0-4385 GCA_041751815.1 Pseudonocardiaceae bacterium | reverse complement strand
TCGCGCCGAGGTTGACCCCCTCCAGACCCGAGGCGCAGAACCGGTTGATCTGCAGGCCGGCGACGGTGTCCGGAAGCCCGGCGGCCAGCGCTGCGGCGCGCGGTAGCACCCCGCCCTGGTCACCCACCGGGCTGACCACGCCGAGCACGATGTCGTCGATCCGGGCCGGGTCCAGCGTCGGGTACCGGGTGCGCAGCTCCTCGATCAGCCCGGTGATCAGCGAGATCGGCTTGACGCCGTGCAACGCGCCGTTGCGCTTGCCCTTGCCCCGCGGGGTGCGCAGCGCCTCGTAGAGAAATGCTTCAGTCATGACTCGCTCCGGATTTTCGGGACAGCAGTTGTCGCGTCAGCGGGAACAGATTCACGGATCGCGCGGTTGATGGCGAGCTGGAAATTGGTCACGACCCCGTCGACGGTGATCGGCTTGAGCCGGCCCAGCAGGGCGAGCAACCGCTGACGCAACTCGGGTGGCCGACCGCGCTCGCGGTACTCGCGCAACACGGTGTCGTGAAACAAAGCCACCAATTCGGTTGCCAGCGCGTTGGTGTGCCGTTCGATGATCTGCTTGGAGGCCAGCTGGACATCGAAGTCCATCTCGGCGTCGAGCAGGCTCAGCCCGTAGCCCAGCATGTCCGGGCTGGTCAGCGTCCACGTCTCGGTACTGTTGCGCCGCAGCACCCCCAGCGTGACCAGCCGGGCCAGCTCCTCGTCGTCCAGAGGGCGCCCGGCGCGCCCGTCGAGCTCGGCCTTGCTCACCGTCTCGGGCTCTTCGGGCAGCCACGGGGCAAGCAGCGCGCGGTGCAGGGCGAGATCCTCAGGGGAGCGGTCCAGCGGGATCCGGGCGAGATAGCCCTCGATCGCCGCCAGTGTGAAACCCAGCCCCTGCAGGTCACGGATCACCTCGAGGCGGGCTACGTGGCACTCGTCATACAGTCCCAGCCGACCCCGCACCTTCGGTGGCGGGATCAGACCCATCCCGGCGTAGAACCGGATAGTGCGCACGCTGATCCCGGTGCGAGTGGCCAGCTCCGCGATGGTGAACTCCTCCGTCACAGGCAGCCCTCTCGATGTGACAGTGACACTGTCGTAACAGTACCACTGTCACGTACATGCGGGTATGCAGGAAGAGCCCTCGATCACTCGCCGGACACCGTCTCGCTCCTGATGGCTGTGACCGTACCGTCGGTTTGAATCTCGCTGATCACATAGGTGCCGACGCTGGGCTCACCAGGATCGGAGAACTCCAGTCGCCCGGAGGGGCCGTCGTAGTCGATGTTCTTGCCTTCCTTCACGAGCGCCATGCACGCGACGAAGCTGGTGCATCTCTCGCCAGCCCTCGTCACTCCATTAATCTCATTCACGATAGCTGCGGGCTGGTCCGTGCCGGCGATAGCAGCCGCCAGCGCGGTGATCACCACTGCGTCGTAGGCCTGCGGGGCGTAGGTCAAATCCTGTAGTCCAGGACTGAACGTCCTCAGCCGCTTCACGAACTCCTGGCCCCCAGTGTCCAGCGGGGTGCCCCGCATGCCCGCCAAAACACTCGGATCCCGTGGACTAACCTGACCGACCAGGGTGTTGGTCATGTTAGCGCCCGCGACGTACAGCCGTTTGCTCCTCGGGCCAAGACCCTCCTCGATCATGTTGACGAGAATTTGAGCGCTCTCCGTGAAACCGATCAGCACGATCGCGTCGGGGTCCAGAGCCTTGACCCGCTGGATCTCCTTTTTGTAGTCGAGCGCGCTCGGATTGTAGGGAAAGGAGTCGAGCACTTGGCCGCCGGATTCCTGGATCTTTTTTTGGGCCTCCCCCCGCAAGTAATTGCCGTACAAGTCGTCGCGCGACATCACCACCACCGTCGAGTTGCCGTCGTCGACGACCAACGTGCCGAGCACGGAGCCCTCAAGCGTGCTCAACGGCGAGGTGCGGAAGTAAAGCCCATGATCGGGGTGGTTGGTTAAAGCTGGCGACGTGTTTGCGGGCGCGAACATGATCGTTCCCGAACAGGTGATCTTATCGATCACCTTGCCCGCCACCTCCGACGTCGCGGGACCGATGATCGCATCTACCCCGCCGGCCAACAGCGCATCAGTCGACTGGCTGGCGGTGCCAGCAGCGGGATTTCCCTCGTCGCGCTGATTGGCCGCATCGAGCTTCACGACGACGCCAGGAACGCCTCCGGCGTCGTTGATGTCCTTCACCGCCAGTTGCACCGCTGCTTCTTGAGCTGGACCGGAGTAGATGAATGTCCCGGTCCTCGGGAGCAACGTCCCGAGGGAGAGCACACCGTCCGCAGGTCTGGCGCCCACCAAACAAGGGGCGGGCACGCTAGGTGGTGGGTTATCATTATATGGCAGATTCAGCGCCACAATTATTCCGCCAACAACTAACGTCGCCGCCGAACCGATCCAGCGATGTCGATGGTTGGGAACTATTCCCAACGCCTCCCTGACAGCTTTCCGAATGCGACGGTTGGGATCGCTACACAGGTCGACCAGGGCTTGTCTCGCCGCGCGTTTCTGCCCTCCTGGATGGTCACCGGCCAGCAGTAGCCGTAAGCCGCCGACCGCACAAAATCGCTCGAATACAATCTCACTTCTTAAGGCCTGTTGAATTTCGTCGGGCAGTGGTGATAGTGGACCGCAATTCTTCGCCAGAATGAGCTGGCCGCGCATCCCGTCCACCGACATTGTCGGCGTTTGCTTCGGCTTTCTCGGACGGGCCTGATCGCCTACGTGACGGACTTGATCGTGTACATATTGATATAGCTCATAGACCGATATCAGGCCGTCGCCATCGAGGTCAGCCGCTCCGGTGTCTAAACCTCGGACCACGGCGTCGGTAAACTCCGACTTATGGGCAGGCTCCGTCTTGCCCGAAGCGGTGATCACCACGCGGCCACGGCCGGCGAGCTCTTGTATGAGGATTCCCTTGTGGTCGACGCCACCACGCGCGAGACCGCCGGGGAACGCGCCGCTGTAGCAGCAGTCGAGCAACAACACGACACGTTGGGAGCGGCTATCATCCATCCGCTCTTTGACCCATCGAGCCGAGATCCCATTCTCGGCGATCCCGTCCCTCGTCGTGTTGGCTGCAACGAAGTACAGCCGCCCCTCAGTATCAAGGTCCCCGTGGCACGAGAAGTAGAGCAGCAAGAGATCATCTGGCTTGCGATTATCAAAGAACTCCACGATCTGTGCACGGACCGCCTGGGACGGCTCGTCGAGCAGCTTCCGCACCTCGAAACCACCGATCGCCGGTTCGGCGAGTACGCGCTCTAACTCGTCGACGTCTCGGTCTGGCGCCGTCAGCGGTGGGTAGTTCTTGGGATCCTCGTCGCTGCAGCAACCGATCAGGAGCGCGACCTTCGTCTCACTCATCCGCCTTCACCGATCGGTGTTACGGTCGATCCACGCACGGATCAGCGCGCGCTGGTCTTTCCGGGTGATCCCGTGGAGTTCGAGCTTATCGCCGTTGCGCTCCAGTATCACGCTGCGTGCGCCGCTGTGGGCGATCCACGTTTGCACTGTCTCGATGATTAGCGTGAACAGCTCTGGAGACCGGACCAGCATGACGACTAACGCGCCAACTGTGAGAAGCTCGCCGGCGCGCGTACCGGGCGGCGCCAGGCCTGCGGTCGCAGGCTCGGCGGACTCGACGTCCAGCTCTCTCAGCTGTTGACGCAGCTGCACAGCCAGCCTAGCCAGTTCTTCAGCCTCGGCTTCTGGGTCTGTTTCAATCCACAGGCTAAGCCGAGCAACCCGCTCTGTCATGGGCTTACCCCGCATCCAACTATGAGGACTGCACTGCCCCAAACCCCATCAGGATACGAAAATGTTCAGCCCGGATGCTGAGCGTTCGCTGTGAGAGGGATCGAGTAACGGTCGGTGACAAGGGGGCGTGTCGGTCACGGTTTGATCGACTTGGGTGCGATGGGATCCTTGCGTGCTCGCGATGTCCCGTGATGAGCTGATCGCGCTGGTTAGGCGTCAGGATGGGCAGATCACCGCGATGGCCGGGCAGGTCGCGGATTTGATCGAGGCGAACGAGGCATTGGCGGCGAAGCTGGCCAGGCTGGAGCGTCTTCTGTCCCGTAGCTCCGGGAACTCTTCGAGCCCTCCGTCGCGCGATGATAATCCGGCCAGGACGCCACCGAAGGAGAACGGGCGCCGCCGTGGTGAGCCGAAGCGGTCCAAGAGCAAGCAGCAGGCGACGGATCGGATACATACTGGCGTGCCCTGTGGACGTGATCATGACTAGTTTATAGCGGACACCCCCTGGGAAGGGTCCCGAAACGTGTTTCGATAGGCCAGCACGGGACAGCTGTACCTGGAAGAAGTGTGACTGCGTACGGACGTGCCACACAACGCAACTCGCCGCCGAAAGTT
>JBGSWT010000444.1:0-1529 GCA_041751815.1 Pseudonocardiaceae bacterium | reverse complement strand
CAGCCTGACCGGGCTGCAGCTTCCGGCGGACATTGGGGACGCGCACCCCGACGACGGGGTCGAGCCGGCCGAGCTGATGCCCGACCTGCACGTCCTGCCCGGGATCTGGACCCCGGTCACCGGCTACGACACCCTCCTGCGCCGACTCCGTTCGCTGTGCCAGCAGGGCAGGATCGGCAGCGTGCTGCCGGTGGCCTACGACTGGCGGCTGTCCAACCGGTACAACGCCGCGCGGCTGGCCACGATCGTCGAGCCTGCGCTAGAGCGGTGGCGGGCGAGCAGCCCGGACCGCGCCGACGCCGCGCTGGTGTTCGTCTGCCACTCGATGGGCGGGCTGCTCGCCCGCCGAGTAGCCACACAGCTGTCCCAGGTCGGCCAGCACGACGCACAGCATGCGGCCTGTGCGCTCGCTGTACGAGGCTTGATCAAGCAGCCCAGTCACCCACTCGAACAGGTGCTGAGCCGCCGGCCACGTCATCCATCCGACGCAGCTCGGTGGTCATGGCGCTGAACCGGCTGGGCAGCTCGCTCGACACCCGGCGCCCGTTCAGTACTGCTGTGGTTGTGTCGATCCCATCCGTGTCCCCTCCGGCACTGGTTGGTTTCGGGGAGTGTAACCGGGGCGTCTCATGAACCGACGTCGAGGGCGGATCACCAGGATGGCCTTGTCGCCGGTTCGGTGGATAGGGCTATCCACCGGGTGGATAAGCGTATGCGTTGCATGGCATATCGGGTGGTGACCATCCCTTTTTGGGTGATCTCCAGGCGCCCAGGACCGGGACGGCTGCCTGATCGCATGGCTGCCAGGCGCGCGAGACTCCCCTGACTCGCCCGGCGGCCGGCAGCAGTCCCCGGGATGCGGTGTGGTGGTTGCTCGGTTCTGGGTGCCGCTCCAGCTGGTCTGACCACGGAGGAGCCGAGCGTGTGTTGCGGTGCATCCGGGCTTGCCGTGGCAGGCACCGGCCGAGTGCGGGGAGGCTGTATGACGAGGCGTGGTGGTGCCACACCCGCAGTAGCGCCGGTTGGCTGGGTGTTCCTGGACCGTCACCGTGAGGATGGGTTCACGATTCGGTGGCGGCGGGATGATGCGGTGGCGTATGTGCTGGACGGCGAGCAGGTCGGGAGTCATGGCATGGCTGAGGTGCTGGATACCATAGCGGTGCCGGTGAGGGGGTGGGTTGATTTGGCGGAGGTGCGGTTGCTCGGGCAGCGGTGGGGGCGGGGACGGTGAGGAGGCACGCTATCGGTGAAGGGTCTCCTCGGTGGCTCCGAGTGCGGCCGTATAGGGGAACACGAGGCGCTGGCCTCCGGGTGAGAGTGGACCTTCTGGACCACAGTCGTGGTCACCAGGGCGCGGTCACGGCGTGTCGGCGCGGAGTGCGCCGTGTCGCCCCGCTGCCGGAGCCAGCTGATCTCGGTAGTCGTCAGACTAACCCGTTGCTGCCTACGTGGTGGGCGTGGCACGGGAGCCGGGGTCTGGGGTGGAGTCGCGGTCTGGTGCCGTGAGGAGGGCGGCGAGGGTGTGCAGG
>JBGSWT010000443.1:0-3194 GCA_041751815.1 Pseudonocardiaceae bacterium | reverse complement strand
GGATCGAGACGCTGCAGGCCGGGTACGCCGATCTGCGCCGCGCCACCGCGCTGGGCCGGGCCAGCGTGCCGGTGTGGTCCACGGTGGCACTGCATCGCCCGGCGGAGTTCAACAAGAGCCATGTGCCGGCATTTCTGGCCGGTGAGGAGCCCCGCCGCTACGTCTGTGTTTACCCGTTCGTGCGCTCCTACGAGTGGTACCTGCTGCCTGACACCGAACGCCGTGAATTGCTCGCCGAGCACGGCATGCAGGCCCGCGACTATCCCGATGTGCGGGCCAATACGGTGTCCTCGTTCGCGTTGGGTGACTACGAGTGGATCCTCGCGTTCGAGGCTGACGAGCTGCACCGCATCGTTGATCTGATGCGGGCGCTGCGAGCCAGCCGGGCCCGGCGGCATGTCCGCGAAGAGGTGCCGTTCTTCACCGGCCCTCAGGTGTCCGTCGCCGAACTGGTAGCTGCCCTGCCTTAGCTGTTGGGCTCGTCATCGGGCACCAGCCGCAGCGAGATCGAGTTGATGCAGTAGCGCTGATCGGTGGGAGTGTTATAACCCTCGCCCTCGAAGACGTGGCCTAAGTGGCTGTGGCAGGTGGCGCAGAGCGCCTCGACACGCTTCGTGAACATGCTGCGGTCCTCGCGCAGCAGCACCGCGTCACCGGCCAGTGAAGTGAAAAACGACGGCCATCCGCAGTGTGACTCGAACTTGTGGTCGCTGCGGAACAGCTCCGCCCCGCAGGCCCGGCACTCGTAGACGCCTTGGGTCTTGGTGTGCTCGTACTCGCCGGTTCCCGGCGGTTCGGTCCCGGCCTGGCGCAGTACGGCGTATTCCTGGGGGCTGAGTTGCTCGCGCCACTCCGCGTCGGACTTGACGACCTTGGGCGTCATGCCCTTAACGGGTTTCATAGCTGACACGCTACGCGGCCTCAGCCGAACAAGATGGTGACGATGAATGCCGCCGCTTCCCACAGCGTGTAGGCCACTCCAAGCAGGATCAGCCCCACGACCAGGACGGCTGCCGCCCGTCGTGTGCCCTGCATGCGGTTGGCGGACTCGGCGAAGTCGCTGACGCCGGCCAGATAACCCTCGACCGTGTACCCGGAACGCAACCGGTGGGCGCGGTCGAGGTGCTCGAAGAAGGCCTGCACCTCGGGATCGCTTCGGTCCAACCCGACCAGATCGTCGTCCAGCCGACGTCGCTCCTGGGCGTCCGGCTGGTGACCCGGCCGATCGGACCGCGGTTCGCTATGCCCCACAGCATCACGGTATCCCCATTTGTCGGATAGCTGTGCGGTAGCTTGCCGTTCATGGGCCGTGGTGACGCGCTGGAACTCACGGTGGCCGGCCCGGGCGGACAGCGCACCGTGCGGGTATCCAACCCGGACAAGGTCTATTTCCCCGAGCGCGCCATCACCAAGCGACAGATCGTCGAGTACTACCTCGCAGTCTCCGATCCGCTGCTGCGCGTGCTCGCGCAGCGCCCGGTCACGCTGAAGCGCTTCGTGGACGGGGTGACCGGGGAGCCCTTCTACGCCAAGCGGGTCCCCCGAGGCGCTCCGGACTGGGTGGACTCGGTGGAGATCACTTTCCCGTCCGGACGCACTGCTCGCGAGGTGTGTCCCACCGAGCCGGCGGTGCTGGCCTGGGCGGCGAACCTGGGCACCTTCGACTTCCATCCATGGCCGGTACGGCGTCCATGGGTTGATCATCCCGACGAGCTGCGGGTGGACCTCGACCCGCAGCCGGGGACCGGTTTCACCGACGCGGTTGTGGTGGCCGGCGTGCTGCGCGAGGTGCTGCCAGAGGCAGGGCTGGTGGGTTACCCGAAGACCTCGGGCGGACGCGGGATCCACGTCGCGGTCCGGATCCGCCCGCAGTGGACGTTCGTGCAGGTCCGCCGGGCGGTGATCGCGCTGGCTCGGGAAGTGGAGCGGCGGATTCCGCACCGGGCCACCGTGTCGTGGTGGAAGGAGCAGCGCGGCCAGCGAGTGTTCCTCGACTTCAACCAGGCCGCCCGGGACCGGACGATCGCCTCGGCGTGGTCGGTACGCGGAACTCCGCGCGCGACCGTGTCGATGCCGGTGGCGTGGGACGACCTGCCGCAGTTGCACCCCGATGACTTCGATGTGCTCACGGTTCCTGCATTGCTCACCGAGCGGGGCGACCCGCACGCCGGGCTGGACGGTGAGTCCTTCGGGTTGGAGACACTGCTGGAGTGGGCGGTGCGCGACGAGCGTGACCACGGTCTCGGCGATCTACCTTACCCGCCGGAATACCCGAAAATGCCCGGCGAACCGCTACGGGTGCAACCCTCCCGAGCTAAACGTCCGGCAAATGACGATGGCTCCGATTAGCTCAGTACGAGTTCGCACCCCGTAACGGACTTGGGGCACTGGACGATCTCATCGGCAGGTGGCGATTCCTCCTCACTCCCACCTCATCGGGCCCCGCTGAGCCTCCCCTGGCGGGGCCCGTTTTCGCCATTCCTCAGCAGATCTGTGCGAGCTAAGGCGGGCATAGCGTGCCTTCCCTGGGTATCGAGGCGTCCATCAGGAAGCGAGTGACCAGATCGACCATGCAGGGGCTGTGCGGCAACGCGCCGTGCGCCTGTCCCTGCCAGATCACCAATGTGGCCGATGGCAGCAACTGCGCGGTGCGCCTGGCGCCTTCGGCCGGGGTCACCGGATCACCGGCGGTGGCTACGACCAGCACGGGCGGCAGCGTCCGGTCACCCGGACCCATCGGTGGCGGCGAGGGTACCGGCCACGCGCTACACAGCAGTAGACGTTGCGCGAACAGCGGGCCGAACAGCGCGAAACGCTGCCGCCACTGCGCCACCAGCTGCTGGGCTCGCTCGGGGGGTACCCGGGTCGGGGTGTCGTTGCAGTGGGTTGCCAGGGCGGGGTCGAAGCGCGCCGGTGACCCCTGGGTCTTGGTCAACATCGGCTCCACGAGCGCGGCCAGCTCTACCCCGTCGCCGTCACGGGCCGTCGCCAGTGCGCTGGATAGCTGCGTCCAGAGTTGCGGATCGCCGACCGTCTCGAGCACCGCATAGTAGGCAGTGCCCGCGGTGATCTGTTGCCAGTCGACCTGCAGCGGGGCTTGACGCAGTGCTTGAGCCAGGTCCGGAAGGGCGGCGTGCGGGTCGGGTCCCAGCGGGCAGCCTCGGGCCACGCAGTCGGTGGCGAACGCGGTGTAG
>JBGSWT010000442.1:0-4508 GCA_041751815.1 Pseudonocardiaceae bacterium | reverse complement strand
TCGAAGGAGCGGATTGTCCCGTTCGGCGACGCCGCCCGCGACGCCATCGTGGCTTACACCGAGCGGGGGAGGGTGTCCGGTTCCGGCCGGCCCGCCGCGCCCGCCCGTCGGGTTCGGCCCCCGGGCGGTGCCTTCCGGGTGGTGGCCCGAAGAGCCCTGTTGAGACGCCGGCCGGGCGTCATGGGTTCCCAAGCGACCGAGTTCGTGATCCGATTTGAGGGTGACGAGCGACACTTCAGAGCCCAGTCCAGACATTGATCCGCAGCCGACCGCTGCCGAGGGCGACCTGCCCCGGTTCTATGACATGCCGATCGAGGTCAATACCGCCAACATGGGGCACGACTTCGAGCTGCACCCGCAGTGCGAGCTGCTGGAGCCACTGCTGGGGGTGTGGCGTGGTGAGGGCCTGGCCCAGTACCCCTCGCTGCTCGGCGAGTTCCCCTATGGCCAGCAGATCGCTTTCGGCCACGACGGCAGGCCGTTTCTGGCCTACGAGGCGCGAGCTTGGCTGCTCAACCCCTATGGCGAGGTGCTACGCCCAGCCGCCCGCGAGGTCGGGTGGTGGCGGGTAGACGAGGAGGAGATCATCGAGGTGGTCCTCGCGCACATGTTCGGAATCTGCGAGATCTACTACGGCGGGCGCACCAGCGAGACGTCGTGGGAACTCGAATCCGACACTGTGGCACGTACCGACTCGGCCAGAGAGACGACCGCGGCCGCCCGGTTGTACGGCATCGTGGAGGATGGCCAGCTGGCCTACGCCGAGGAACGGGCCCTGCGCGGCCTGCCTATGAAGCCGCACCTCTCAGCCCAGCTGAAACGCGTCACCGATTAGACCCGCTCCGTGAGCCAGCTCCGTAGGGGCTACGCGCCGCCCTGAGTTGTGAAAATGGGCCGGGCTGCCGCGCGTCACACCCCGTAGAGCGGCGAACGACTGTCTTCGCGGGTCAGCGGACTGCGGCCATGGCCGTTGGCTGGTCGAACTGGGTTCGGTACAGCTCCTCGTACCGGCCGCCGGCGGAGACCAGCTCGGTGTGTGTTCCGCGCTCCACGACTCGGCCTTCCTCGATCACGAGGATGAGGTCCGCGGCCCGGACCGTCGAGAGCCGGTGCGCGATCACCACCGCGGTCCGCCCGGCCAGCGCCTCGCCCAGCGCTGCCTGCACCGCTGCCTCCGACGTCGAATCCAAATGTGCGGTGGCCTCGTCGAGAATCACCACCCGGGGTCGAGCCAGCAACAACCGGGCGATTGTCAGTCGCTGGCGCTCGCCACCGGAGAGCCGGTAGCCGCGCTCGCCGACAACGGTGTCCAGCCCATCGGGTAGGGCGGCAACGAGGTCAACGAGCCGGGCCCGGCGCAGCGCATCCCACAGTTCGTCATCTGAGGCCGCCGGCCGGGCCAGCAGCAGATTCGCCCGCACCGATTCATGGAACAAGTGCCCATCCTGGGTCACCATCCCGAGCGTCTCGCGGATCGACTTGGCGGACAGCTCACGGACATCCACTCCGGACAGTCGCACGGCGCCGCCCTCGACGTCATACAACCGCGGCAGGAGCTGCGCGATCGTCGATTTCCCGGCGCCCGATGAGCCGACCAGCGCCACCATCTGGCCCGGCTCGGCCCGGAACGACACGTCATGCAGTACCTCCACCCCGCCACGCTCGTCGAGCTTCGCGACCTCTTCCAGCGACGCGAGCGACACCTTGTCCGCCGAGGGGTAGCCGAAGCTCACATGATCGAGTTCTACCGACACCGGGCCGTCCGGCACCTGCCCGGCATCTGGTTTGTCCTGGATGAGCGGCGTCAGGTCGAGCACCTCGAACACTCGCTCAAAGCTGACCAGAGCGCTCATCACCTCTACCCGTGCGCTGGCCAGTGCGGTGAGCGGGGCGTAGAGCCGGGTCAGTAGCAGCGCGAGCGCCACCATCGCTCCTGGCTCCAGCTGCCCTCGCAGCGCGTAGAACCCACCGAGCCCGTAGACGACAGCCAGTGCCAGCGCCGACACCAGCGTCAAGGCAGTGACGAACACCGACTGCACCATCGCGGTGCGCACCCCGATATCACGCACCCGGCTGGCCCGAGCGGCGAATTCGGCCGACTCCTGCGCCGGCCGGCCGAACAGCTTCACCAACGTCGCGCCGGGCGCGGAGAACCGCTCGGTCATCTGCGTGCTCATCACCGCGTTGTGATTGGCGAACTCGCGTTCCAGCCGGGCCAGCCGGGTGCCCATCCGCCGAGCCGGCACCACGAACACCGGCAATAGCAACAGCGCGAGCAACGTGATCTGCCACGAGATCCCGATCATCACCACGAGGGTGAGCACCAGTGTCACCAGGTTGCCGACCACCCCGGAGAGCGTGTCGCTGAATGCTCGCTGGGCGCCGATCACGTCGTTGTTCAGGCGGCTGACCAGCGCGCCGGTGCGGGTACGGGTGAAGAACGCGATCGGCATGCGCTGCACGTGATCGAACACCGTGGTGCGCAGATCGAGGATCAGATCTTCGCCGATTCTCGATGACAGCCATCGGATTACCAGCCCGAGCCCGGCTTCCGCTATCGCGATGACGGCGATGAGCGCCGCAAGCCCCACCACGACGTCAGGTGCCACACCCTGGACGATCGCGTCGATGACCCGACCGGCGAGCACCGGCGTCGCGACCGCCAGCGCCGCCGTAGCGACGCTGAGCAGCAGGAACCATCCCAACCGCTTACGGTGTGGGACGGCAAACCCCCAGATGCGCCGCAGCGTGGCCTTGGAGAACGGGCGACGCTCCTGCTCCGCATGCATCGCGTTGTACATCGACATCAAGAACTTACACGGAGATTGACTGACACTTAGCTTACGCGTACGGTTGTCAGCATGACCACGACCACACCGCGTGCCAAGATGATCGACTGGGTTGAAGAGTACCTTGACGTGGGCATTCAATCCACGGCCGAGAGCACGAGACGAGTGCCCAGGTCGGTACTCATTCCCTTCGCGGAGTGGTACGACAAGACCCGCAAACACCCTCGACATGTCAGCCAAGATGATCTAGTTCGGTTCTTCCTTAGAGAGGCGCCGTTCGTCGGCAAGATCGTCGGGCGCACACACAACCACTACCGGCGCTACCTTCGGACGTTCCTCACATGGGCCATGAAAACCGAGCGACTCAAGACGCAGATGTCCCTACTTGAGGCTGTGGACCGCCGTGGCACAACCCGACGAGACTTCACGAAGATCGACCGCGCCGGCCTCGCCGAAATGATCGACGGCTGCCAGGACCCCAGAGACAAGGCACTGCTAGCTGCGACCACGTACAACTGCGCTCGTGGCTCCGAAGTGAGGGTGCTGCGCATACGAGACGTTGACCTAGACGCGGGCGTGATCCACTGGACGAACGTCAAGAAGGGGCGTCCGGTACAGAAGGACATCGTCCGTCAGTTAGACCCGCCGCTGCGGGCGTGGATGGAGCTGTATCTCAGCGGGGCACTGCGCATGATCGACGCCCCCGCGGACCCGAACGAATGGTTCGCCTTCCCCCGGCGACAGCGACACCCACTAGCAGGTGGCGGTACGGGATGGTCCTACCTCCCGGGCAAACCCATCGCCGATGTGAACAGCGTTGTCCAGCGGTACACAGCACCGGCCATCGGTGACTCGGTCGGGGAAGGCGGGCCGCATACACTGCGCAGATCGGGCGCGCTGGCCATCGAACTGTCGCTGATAGAAGATGGCGTGGACGCCGGCACGGCGCGGGCCGTAGCGCAAGCCATGTGTGATCACGAGAGCCCCGAGACAACGGACCTGTACACGGGCAACTCGATGCAGAAGATGCTCGCTCGCTCGCTTTTGCAGGGTCGTGACATCCTGCCTGACCTGAACAACGTGACGAGACTGAGGAGTGTCGATGGCCGAGACCAGGCGGTGTGACCGCTGCCAGCGGGTGGACGACGGCACCCTCGCCGGCCGGGTCATCGAACACGAGTACAGCCCCGGGTACGCCCGATACAGACTGGATCTGTGCGACGACTGCGGACCCAGGACCACCCTCTCGCAGTTCGTGAAGCTCGGTAGGCGGGTGGGCACTGGTCACCTGGCCGGCGCCGAGCAGCTCCGCAACCTGCCGATCGCACGCCCTCGCCGAGGTGGGTAACCTAGAGGGACAGACCAATCGCTAAACCACATTGACGTTGGAGACACAGACGATGAGCGGGTTCGACATTTTCCTAGGCGGTAAACGCTGCAAGATGTGCCGCAAGCGCATCGTTGGTTCGTTCTGGGGGAAGACGAACCGCTGCGCCAAATGCCGAAGGACTCATAAAAAGCCGTGGTGGAAGTGAGCGACGGGAGCCAGCAGTACAAAAAACAAACGGCCCCTCACGAGGAGGGGCCGCCTGCTGGTGATACGGATTAGCTAACCGGGACCTCGGTCCCGGGGTCAGGAATCGGCTCCGGGTTGGGAACCGGCACCTGCGGGTCAGCTGCAATCTCAAGCAGCCGGTCGGCGTGGAGATTCAGGGTATC
>JBGSWT010000441.1:0-2187 GCA_041751815.1 Pseudonocardiaceae bacterium | reverse complement strand
GGGTCGTGCTCGGGGTCGCGCTGGTGTCGGCCGGCTCGCTGCACACCAGGCACGGTGATCCGCACCAGGCGGCCCGGTTGCTCGGCGAGGCGGTCGACCACTGGAGCCAGGCGGGCACCTGGACCCAGCAGTGGATCACGCTGCGGCACGTCATCGATCTGTTGATCCGCCTGGACGCACCCGAGCCGGCGGCGGTGCTGTACGGCGCGCTCACCGCCAGTGCCACCGCGACACCGGCTTATGGAGCCGACGCCGATCGGCTCGTCACACACGTCGCGGTACTCCGCCGCGAGCTCGGCGCGGAGCGTTTCTCCGCGGCCGTTGCACGGGGCACCGCACTGGGCGGTGACGGGATGGTCCCCTTCGCCAGCGGGGCCCTCACCCATCTTGCTCCAGCCTGACTGCAGACCTCGGCCTCCCCGCCTCAGTCCTTCCTGCGCTCGACGATGAAGCTCACCTCGCCGCCATCGTCGCCGGGTTCGACGTCAAGCTCCAGCTCATGGAGGTCATAGACCACGCTGGACGGGAGGAAGACCTTGGCACCGTTGCTCTCGATCACGGTGTCTTCGTCGGCCGGGGCCGCCGCAATGGACAGTCCCAACCCCTCTGCCCGGGTAGTTTGGCTCTGCGGCGCGATCCGCAGGCCTGCCCCCTCCGGCATCTGGTTCTTGGTTACGAGTGAGTTGATGGCCCGGGCCGCCGCCTCGGTCACTGTCAGCATGCCGTTACCGTAGGCGTCATCCCCCGCGCTGCATAAGCCGGAGGTCGTCGGATCACCACGCGCCGCCTGAAAGCATGACGCGATAGTCGTCGACGTGTGAGTACTCGCGGGTACTCTAATGCTCCCTGGGCGCCGCCTCAGGGGTCAGCGCTTCGACGGTGTGATCCCGCACCGGGCGCAGCTCGAACTCCCCGAACTGGCCGCGACGCACGGCCACGGCACTCATCGGCAGGGGTCGGCTCTGCCGATGACGGGGAACGATGGTCATTCCGGCCCGCGGTCGGCGGTCGGAGACGGGCGTGCGCATGTGGTCCTTCTTCGTTGTGATTCACATTGGATGGCCGCCAGCCGGGACGGAGCGCGCAACGCGCTACAGCGCGGGATGAGTCCCCGCATGCTCGGGCGCCCCCCGGCCATCGACGGACCTCACTGATTGTTCCGGACGAGTAGCCAGCACAGCGCAGCCCCGGACACCCGTCCGCGCTGAAGGCTACTCCCCGACTTCACCTCGAGCATACCTGCTATCGGTGCCACCCGCTTGGCGCGATCTTACGCAGTTCGAGATAACCGTGGATCCCATCCGGTGCGTGGCCGTGCGATCATCGGGCAAAGCTAGGCTCGTGACCGTCCGGTCGCCGGCCGTGCAGTACACCTGCCAACGCAAGGAGGCTCCGGTGAAACTCGACGACCTGCCCGTTCAGACCGGACAGTGAGCACTCCGGAGGCCGGTGAGCGGCTTACCGGCGAGACGCCAGCTACGCCGACCCGCCGTGCGCCGCAGGTGACGAGGATGCTGACCTGGTCCGGTGCGGATGGCCTGCGGTTGGAGGCGGCGCGGGTGGTCCTCGGTGGGCGCGGCATGCGGGCGAGCGGATCCCTGATCAGTGCCCGGCAAGAGGACACCGAGGCGTACTCGGCGTCCTACTCCCTGTCCACCGACGACGCCGGTGTAGTTCAGCGGTTGACCGTGCGCACCATTCGGGCCCAGGGCGAGCAGTACGTCGGTCTTACTCGCTCGGAGGAGGGCATCTGGCTGGTCGACCGGGTCGATCATGGTGTGGGCACCGTGCGTACCCACTTCGGCGGCGCCCTGGACGTCGATCTGGCGTTCTGTGCACTGTTCAACGCCCTGCCCGTGCGCCGGCTGGGCTTGCATCGTGCTCCCGCCGAGTACGGCGACCTGCCGATGGCGTTCGTCTCGTTGCCCGGACTTGAGGTGAGCGGTGTCCGGCAGACCTATCGCACCGAGGCGGTGGCCGAGACCACGGTGGTGGGCTTCGCCAGCGACCTCTTCCAAGCGGAGCTCACGGTGGATGCCGACGGTCTGGTGCTGGACTATCCCGGATTGGCCCGGCGTGCCTGAACTGGCGTCAGCCGGCCACGATCCGAGCACCGGCGGCGAGCACCGCCTGCTCCCCGCCCTGCACTGCGGCCAGCTGGATCCCGACTGGTAGCCCGGCCACGTT
>JBGSWT010000440.1:0-2614 GCA_041751815.1 Pseudonocardiaceae bacterium | reverse complement strand
CTGCCCGGTCGGCACCTCGGGGCCTTCGTCGCGGCAGCCGCATTCAGCAGCGATGTCGGTTGCGGTGCTGTCCTGCGGCTGGGGCAGTGTCTCCGGGGAGCGCACCCAGGCCAGCGCGGCAAGCAGCGAGATGCCGCCGGTCAGGACGAAGGCCGCGGTGTACGACAGCTGGTCAGCCAGTAGCCCGGACGCGATCGGACCGAGGATGGCACCGATATCGGCAGTCATCTGGAAAGCTGCGAGCACCGGACCACCCTTGGCCCGCGACCCGATCACATCGGCCACCGTGGCGCCCTGCGCCGGCGTGATCATCCCGGTACCCATCCCGGCGATCAAGGCGGCAGCCAGGAACTCCGGCACCCCGGCCGTGAAGCCGAGCCAGATCGTGGCGCCACCGGTGACGACCAGCCCGATCAGCATCGGTGGGCGGCGCCCGACGGAATCCGCGAGTCTGCCGGAGAAGGTCAGCGCAGCAACGTTGCCGGCGGCGAAGACCGACAGCGCCAACCCGGCCAGCGATGCCCCCCGGTTCAGCACCTCGACGACGAACAGCGGCACCAGCGAGACCCGCACGCCGAACAGCGCCCAGCCGTTGGCGAAGTTGGAGATCAGCGCGGCGCGGTAGGCCGGATTTCCCAGTGCCTCACGCACCGTCAGTGCCGCGTCGTCCCCAGCCGATACGAGATCGACCAGCCTGGAGCCTCGCAGGAATTGCCAGGCCACCGCGGCGGCGACGAACAGCGCCACCGCGTAGACCACGAACGGTGCACGCAGCGAGATGGCGATCAGGACACCGCCGACCAGCGGACCGGCGACGCTACCGAGCAGGAAGCTAGTGGCCCACAGGCTGGTGGACCGACCGCGCAGCGGCGGCGGGGTGAGCCTGATCAACAGCGCGAGCGCCGAGACGGTGAACATGGTCGATCCGATACCACCCAGTGCCCGGAACACCAGCAACTGCCAGTAGCCCGCTGCGAACGCGCAGGCGCCGGTGGACAGGCCGACCAGGATGATGCCCCAGATGTAAACCGGTCGTTCGCCGAACGCCGAGACCAGCTTGCCGCTGGCCGGGGCGAACGCCAATCGCATGAACGCGAACGCGCTCACCACGATCGAGGCCGCCGTGACGCTGACGTCGAAGCTGCGGGCGAAGGTCGGCAACGCGGGCGCGACGATGCCGAAGCCGATCGCGATCACGAAGCTGACCACGACCAGTACCCAGACCTCGCGAGGTAGCCGCGCAGCGCCCGTGGACGTCGGTTCCGCGTCCACGACACCAACTCCAATACGGTCTTAGCTCCGCTGACGGCAGCACTGGGCTCAACCGGTGGGGTGAGCCGGGACATTCCCACGCCGGTGACGCCATGTGGGTCAAGCCCCTAAGGGGGTGCGGTCACTTCCCATTTGGGTTATTTTCTTAGGAAAGCCTGCCCTGATCTGGAGGAGCGGATGCGACAACCTCGCCGGCTGATCGTGGTGGTGTTCGCGTTGATCGCGCTGGTGGTGAGTGGCTGCGGTGGGTCGGGAGCGGATCCGGGCGCAGCGGGCGCAGGCGGGGCCGACGCCGCTTCCCGCGTCGTGCAGCACGCGATGGGCAGCACCGAGATCACCGGCAAGCCGACGCGGGTGGTCGTGCTCGACACCGGTGAGCTGGACTCGGTCCTCGCCCTGGGCATCACCCCGGTGGGGGCGGTCCGCGCCGACGCCACCTCCGGGCTGCAGTCCTACCTGGCGGATCGCGCCCAAGACGTGACGATGGTCGGCACCGTCACTCAGCCGAATCTGGAAGCGATCGCCGCCTTGCAGCCGGATTTGATCTTGTCCAGCAAGTTGCGTCATGAAAGCCTCCACGACGAGTTCAGCAAGATCGCTCCTACCGTGTTCGCCGAGACGGTCGGAGCGGCGTGGAAAGAGAACTTCCTGCTCGCCGGGGAGGCGCTGGGCAAGCGGGAAGAAGCCGAGCGCATCCTGGCGGACTACAAGCAGAAGGCGGAGCAGGCCGGCCAGCAGTTCGGTGACCCGAGCACGCTGGCGGTGAGCATGCTCCGATTTACCCCGACCAACATCCGGCTCTACGGGGAAGGCTCCTTCATCGGGACCATCCTGAGCGATGCCGGCTTCTCCCGTCCGCAGTCCCAACAGGTCGACAAGGCCGTCGTCGAGATCAGTCGGGAGCAGCTCTCGCTAGCCGACGGCGACCTGCTCTTCTACTCCTCGTTGGGCGAGACCCAGCAGGACCAGCTCACAGCGGGCCCACTGTGGCAGAGTCTCGGCGCAGTGTCGCGTGGCCGGGCACACGAGGTGCCGGATGACGTGTGGTACCTCGGCATCGGGCCGATCGCCGCCAACCTAGTCCTCGACGACATGAAGGGTTTCGCGACGACCTCATAGCCACGCCGGCGGGCACACACCTGCCTGCTCCCCGAACGGCAGGCAAGCGAGCGTCCAGTCGGGTCTAGGTATTTAGCCCTCTCTAACTTACTGTAGGCAAGCCTCAGCTAATGACCCTCGAACGGGGGGTGGGAGGAGACATTCGTGACGTCGACCACCACCCGTCCGCCACCGCGTGGTCTGCCGTCGGCGACCGTGTCGACCGGTCCGGGCGCGCTGCGGC
>JBGSWT010000439.1:0-6089 GCA_041751815.1 Pseudonocardiaceae bacterium | reverse complement strand
TGGTGGGCGATACTGGGATCGAACCAGTGACCTCTTCGGTGTGAACGCTGATCGACCGTACGTCCGCGTGCCTGGGAGTGTCGTTGTGTGCCGCTGAGCTGCGACTACACGCCGGTGTGGATCGGCCCGTGCGGACTCGTCGCGCCGCTTTCGCTGACGGTTCGCTGACGATGATCATGTGCTGGGCTCAGTTCGGAAGGTTGCGCCCCGTGGCACGCTCTGGGGGCGGCATCCTGGGCACTGACCGGTCGATCTCTGGGTTATGAGGCGAATGGAACCCGTCCCACGCCTGCCGATGTGGCGTGTGAGGTCGTTGAGGGTGGCATGGTTAGGATTGGCACGCACGATCCGACCAGTCCGAAGTGCCGCTTCCCGTACAGTCCAGAGGTACCCAGGTGGCAACAGGGTCCTTGAAAAGGCTGAAGTCCTGTCTCCCGCGTCCTGCGCTCGGTGAGGTTGCCACCAGAGATCTCGGTGTCGCCGCGAATTGCGGTCGAGGAGGTGAGGATGGTGAGCGTCGCCGCCGCATCCCGCGAAGGCCGCCGAGTGACCAAGGCGCCCCGGAATACGCAGAAGGCGCCGGTCAAGGATGTGGAATTCGAGCGTAGCGAGCCTGATCCAGCGTCTCTGGACCTGCCGAATGACGACGTCCCGTTAGCCCTTGAGGGCGCCGAGGATCCTGCGGAGCTGTTGGACAAAGTCGAGCAGTCCGGGGATTTCGTCTGGGACGAGGAGGAGTCCCAGGCGCTGCACCAGGCCCGCAAGGACGCCGCACTCACCACCTCGGTCGACTCAGTGCGGGCATATCTCAAACAGATCGGCAAGGTGGCGCTGCTCAACGCTGAGGAGGAGGTGGAACTCGCCACGCAGATCGAGGCCGGGCTTTACGCCGCCGAACGGGTGCGCCAGGCTGAGGACGTCACCGAGAAGCTCTCCCCGCAGCTACATCGGGACCTGCTCTGGATCATGCGCGACGGTGAGCGCGCCAAGAACCACCTGCTGGAGGCCAACCTTCGGCTGGTCGTCTCGTTGGCCAAGCGTTACACCGGCCGTGGCATGGCGTTCCTGGATCTGATCCAGGAGGGCAACCTGGGCTTGATCCGTGCGGTGGGGAAGTTCGACTACACCAAGGGTTACAAGTTCTCCACCTACGCCACCTGGTGGATCCGGCAGGCGATCAGCCGGGCGATGGCCGACCAGGCCCGCACCATCCGGATCCCAGTACACACGGGCGACTTGATCAACGCACTGGGCCGCATGAAGCGCGAGCTGCTTCACGACCTGGGCCGCGAGCCCACCCCCGAGGAGCTGGCCAAGGAGATGGACATCACCCCGGAGAAGGTGCTAGAGCTGCAACAGTACGCCCGGGAACCCATCTCGCTGGACCAGACCATCGGCGACGAGGGCCACTCCCAGCTCGGCGACTTCATCGAAGACTCCGAGGCCGTGGTAGCCGTGGACGCGGTGTCATTCACGTTGCTCCAGGACGACCTGCAATCGGTGCTGGCCACGCTGTCCGAACGGGAAGCCGGCATTGTCCGGCTGCGCTTTGGCCTCCACGGCCAGCCGCGCACCCTGGACGAGATCGGCCACGTATACGGGGTCACCCGGGAACGGATCCGGCAAATCGAGTTCAAGGCGATGGCCAAGCTGCGCCACCCCTCACGCTCCCAGGCGCTCCGCGACTACCTCGACTAACAGAGGGACGCCGGCCCAGAACTAACTGGCCAACAAGCTGCCCGGCCAGCTATACCACTGTCTAGTCCACCGCGAGCCCTACGACGAACAGCTCACCTGAGCACTCCCAGAATCGGTAGCCGCTGACGCCGCTCGCCCGCCCGGTGCGGCCGTGTCAGGCCTGATCGCACACCCAGGGCCTGCTTCGACACCCGGCCAGGCTAGCCGAGGGAGCTGGTCGATCCAGGGTGGCCGCAGGCCATTGCGCAGCGACGATTCCGCGTGGGACTGGTGCCAACATGAGTCGGACGTCACCCCGAGGTTCTGGGGCGACGTCCGAGCCGCACGGGTGATCGGGTTACCAAGCGTGCATTAATGCGCCGTGTTGATCGGGCTCGGCGTCAGCACACATGGGTTGTGTTCTGACGCAGCCCCGCGGCGCTAAGCCTCGTCGCGGCGTGCTCGGCGTGGGTGCCCGGTGCTGCTCGTGCCGGGAGCGCCGACCGGGAGGATGGACCTTCTCTGCTGATCCGGCCTTGGCCAGTCGATGCTCCTTTAGCACAGGTCTACTCTGCAATCCTCCACACCACAAGGGAACCAGTAACAACGGAACCACCAGCACCGCCGTTTCGCCGACCCAGAGGACTGGTGCCGGATGCGGGAGCAGCCGGGGTGCGCTGCGCGCCTAGGGAGTTCCCCGCGCGCCCGCCTCTGACCGAGGGCGACCGAGCAAGATCCTCAACCGGGTTGACGAGGCTGGTCTCCCCAGCACCACCGGGCACTTCATGGAATTGCGAAGGACGCGCCGGGTGGCTTCAGGTGCTGATCGCGATCGCGCTCGCCATCGTGGTCGCCTGGCTGGTGCTGATCGGCGGGGTCCGGGGTGGCTCCCTCAGGGAAGCGGGCTCTGTCGTCATCTCCTGGTTCACATCGTGTCCTGGGTGAAGCGCAACCGCCGGGACACCACGTCGTGGGCGACGTCGCCCAGCAACCGCTGCTCAGCGAAAGCATAAGCCCGCATCCGGGCCAAGGCGTCCTGCGCGCTGACCCCGAGTTCGACTAGCACGATGCCGGTGGCCTGGTGGATCTCCGCGCGGCCGTGCAACAAGTAGTCCAGCCACTCCCCGTCACCGGGATCGGTGCGTACCCAGAGGATCATCAGCGCGGCCAAGTCCGCGGCGCTCGTCGTATCCTGCAATTGCGCGTCGCTCAGCGAACCCGGTGCCCTGCGATACAGGTCGAGCACGCCGAGGTTGATCGTTCCCCACTGCATCGGCACCGCGAACAGCGCCCCGACGTCGGACTGTTCCACCACGGCGGCCGCGAAGATCGGCCAGCGGTTCACTTCGGTGCTGTGGTGCAAGTCAGGGATCAGCACCGGCCGCCCGGTCAGCGCCGCATCCACGCACACGCCCTCCCCCAGGCTGAACTGGAGATCTTCCAGCAACTCCGCCGTCGCATCGGTAGCGCACAACGTCTCGCGCACGCTGCTCGCGGTCAACAGCGAGATCGCCGCACCATCGACGTCCAGGCCCACCACGCACGCCTGGCAGATCTGCTCGGCCAGCTTGCGGTCACCCCCGACCTCGCAGGCGATCTCCAGCAGCGCCCGCGTCACCGCGCCCAGCTCAGCCACCCGAGTCGACCCCACCACGCGGGCTCCCACCAAGCCGTCTCATGGCAGCCAGCTCCCCGTCAGTGCAGTTCAATCGCGAAACGCAACGCGACGGGGACTTGATCGGCGCCGTCGGACCAGCCCAAGCTACATGCACCGTCAGGACACAGCCCGGGAGGCCACTGCCGCTTCCACTAATGAGCGATGTGTGGAATGCACCGGCGGTCACCGCCTGGACAGTGGTTCTTACCCCGCCCGGAGCCCCACGTGGGGCAAGAATAGACCCTTCCCGCGGGTTAAGCCGCCTTAATGGGCACAGGCCGGTGACCCTGCGGGTTGCCTCGCCTGCGGCAGGAGAAGCCGGCAGCCGGGCGATCTTCCACTGCTAAGCTAACGCGACATCCCCGCACGCCGTGTCGGCAGCGCTTCGTTGGATGTGGAACGTGTGCACGGGGAGCTGGTGCCGTGGGGCTGAGAAGTCGTTTCAGCATGGCTTTTTGGTCACGCGGGCTCGGCGTGGAGGTCGAGTCGGTCGGCGGGGGTCAGCTGAGGACGCGCAGTGCCGCCTTGGTGGTGGGATGGATCTCGAACAGCTCGGGTGCGACGGTGGCGAGGGTCTGGCTTAGGGTGCCTTCGGCGACGAGGCATAGGCCGATGTCGGCTTCGCCGGCGCGGCATGCGACGTGGACGAGGGTCGGCACGGCGCATGGCTTCAGGACGGACAGTGTGCTGAGATCGAGCACGATCGCCCATGGTGCTGCGGCGAGCTGGTCATCGAGCAGGTGTTGGAGATCGAATGCTGTGAGTTGGTCGAGACACCCGCCGACGTGAACCACCGGCACGCCAGCCCGGAGATGACCGAGTCGAACCGTGAGAGCTCCCGGTGCGCCGGCGTCCACCACCGTTTGTGCTCATGGCGACCGCATTCCTCGGTACTGGTGGGTTAAACCCGGCAGCGTCAAGTGAAGTTCACAGAGCGGCGAATCGCTTTTCACCACGTCGGGCGACATGTGCGCTTCGCATTGTCCGACCTCGATGAGTGGCTGCTCGCTGGCCGTGTCGAGCCGATCACCGCCCCGGCGGTCCGGCGGCACCTCGAGCAGGTGGCGTGATGGCGAACAGGAAGGGACACCGCCGGTTCGGCAACGTCCGACGACGGCCCGGTATCGGACTGGGATTGACTCTCTCGTGGCACGCGAGTGGCACGGCGCACTGCTCCGACCCCCGCCTTGCAAAGGAGCGGACCGTCACGCGCCGTGAGCTGGAAAGCTTTCCCATACACGGTCAGTGAGGTTCTGCCCGTCATGGTCGGTGATTGCCCGTGAGTCCCCGTGGGAACGGGCACGCGAGGGGCACGTACCAAGATCACCGGGCGCACGAGGTGTGCCGGTCTGCCGCAGGACATGAGGGGCGAAAGCGGGTATCCCGTGCAGCAGGTGACCCACCACCTTCGGGCCCAGCCCTGGCCATCCCGGAGCCGAGGCCCGCCGGAGGCACCTGCGGTTGATCATGAGCTTGGGAATCTTCCTACGGTGCCAGGTGACGCGCCCTGACCTGCGCCTGGCCTGCACCTCGGTGCGCCGTAGGTGACCGCTACTGACCCCTCCTTACAGCACGCAGACAGCACGGCCGGCGCGCCATGACCCGACTCTGCATTGTGTCTGGTGGTGCTGGGTGGTCCGTCACCACTGGCATTCATTCCTCTATCCCGACCAGGCTCCTCACGGCGGCAAGATCACCGATGATCTTGCACGCTGGGGCTGGTATGGCATCCCGTCGATCTGGCGCAACCCGACCACATGGCAGCCCGGGAGCAGCCCTCGCTGGAACCGGCGCGTCCGTTGTCTGGCTCTGCCCTCGGGCTGCCATGTGGTAGCCCTTAGGGGAAGTCGATGGGATGCCACACCCTACCCACCCGACCGAGCCGCAGCAGTTCTCGTGACCGGCCATCCCGGAGATCTGTCCGCCCGGCGAGGGTATGGTCGCGTGCGCAGCGGTCTGTAAATCCGTCGGCTGATGCCTTCCAAGGTTCGAATCCTTGACCCACCACCACCCAACGAACGGCCCTTGACCTGAGATGACAGGTCGGGGCTTTCGTCGGCCACCTGCACCTGCCAGCACTACGTGAGGCCCTCAAATGCCACGTCGCCACTGAAAGTGTCAGTGCCACCCGCCAGAATGACCCCGCGATCGCAGCCTGATCGACAACGGGACCGCCGCCGAAGTTCAACGACGGACGGGACATCCTCTGCGCCACCCCTCGCGCTCCCAGACACTGCGCGACTACCTCGACTGACCGCGCGACACCGATCGAGGCCGGAGCTGGCCAACAAGCTGCTCGGCCCTTACACCTCTACCTCGCCCACCACGAGCTCTACGATGGACAGGCCGCCTGGATACTCCCAGGATCGCAGGATCCGTCGGACGAAGGCTGTGCCCATCCCTTTGGAACAACGAGGACGACGAAGGCGCTGCCACAGGCTGATCGGTGTACCGGCTACTCGGCGGAGCGTCGTACGGTGTCGATGAGTACCTCGATTAAGTGGCGGCGAGTCTGCGCGCTCATGCCGGTGAGCACCGCCTGCAGGCGTCTGGCGGTGTCCGGGTCGGTGTCGCCGAGTATCCGTTCGGCGTCGGCGGTGACGGTCAGCTCGACGCGTCGACGGTCCTGCGGGTCCGACGTGCGGCACACCAGCCCGGCGTGGCTTAGCCGATCGACCATCGCAGAGGCGGCCGGCGGTCGGGTACCCAGGGCCTGGGCCAGATCGGTGAGGCTGACCGGTGCCAGCGCGCTGAT
>JBGSWT010000438.1:0-5661 GCA_041751815.1 Pseudonocardiaceae bacterium | reverse complement strand
ATCGGCCGGGTCACCCGGCAAAAGGGCCAGGATGTGCTGCTGCGGGCGTGGCCGCAGGTGCAACGGCATTTCCCGACAGCGCAGCTGTGCATCGTGGGTGACGGCAACCTGTTGCCCACGCTGCGCGATCGGGTCTCGTCGGGCGTGCGATTCATAGCACCGGTCGCTGATCCCCGGCCCTGGTACGCAGTGGCCGACGTGGTGGTGTTGCCGTCGCGCTGGGAAGGCTTGTCGCTGACCTTGCTCGAGGCCCTGGCCAGCGGTTGCCCGGTGGTGGTTTCCGACATCCCCGGCCTGTCCGACGCCGTCGCCGCCGACGTAGGGGCACGGGTGCCAGTGGGTGCCACCGGCGCATTGGCCGACGCTGTCGCTCGGCGGCTGGGCGATCCTGATCTACGCGCTACCGAGGCGGCTGCCGCCCGGCTGACCGCGCAAGCCTTCGACGTGCAGCGCACGCACGAACAACTCGCCGCCGTCACAGCCCAGGTCGCCCATCGGTCAGACCAGCGCTAACCACGGTCCGGACTCCCAGCTGCTCCAGCAGCTGCGCCTGCCCGCGCCTCGGCTCGTTTCCGCTAGCGCGCCGGCCGCTATCATCCCACAGATGTAGAATCCATTCGGACTACCTCATCTGATGTACCAGGACTGCATAACCTGGAGTATGCGGAAGATGGTCTCTGGTAAGGATGACCGGTCCCTGGACATCCTGCATAGTAGAGAAGCAAGAAGGATCCTCACCTCGGGCGCGGTGTGTCGAGGCGGCGGTCCATCTGTGCAGGGCCTGGCCATCTTACACGGCAAGCACCCGCACATCGGGCGCCTTACCGAGTGGATGGCCGAGAAGTCTGAAGCGACGACCGGATCACCGCGTGGCCGCCCACGACATCACACTGTGGCGGTATCGGACCGATCTGGCGACGATGGGAGCACTTGATATGTCATCAGCTAACCTCGCCACCGGGTGGCTAGAGAAAGTAGGGCCGCCGATACATGCGGTCACTCCCTTCGGCCGAAAATTTCTTAGCGAAATGAACAGGTTGTGTCTCTGCGCTGGTAGTGGTGGTGGCGTAGGCGGGGCCCTGCTCACGCTGGCCGTGCTGACCATCCTCGGCATCGGGGATCCCACCCCGACCCCGACCCCGGTCCCGCTGCCCTTCTGAACCCCCTCAGGTGTCCCTAGAGCCATCGCCGCTGACCGCCACAGCTCCCTAGGTGCCGATGTGGCCATGGGACTCCGCGCGGTTACACCATGAGCTGCCGGATTGCCTGCATAACTCCACCCGACCTCGCCGGTTGGCCCTTGACACCCTCCCATCCCGCCACGGACAACAACGTGGCGAGTCTGCGGTGGGGCCAATTCAGGGCAGACGAGGTGGGATCAGAGCTGTCAGAGCCACCGCTCGAAGCCTCGGCGGGAGAACCGGTACACGAGATGACGACGGCTCCCCCATATCCGGCACCACCGACCGCATGTCACGGGAGCCAGTCAGCCCCTGCCACGGGTTCACCGCACGCGACCTGTATGCGGCAGACTACTGAGCATGATGTTCGGGGACCGGCGTCTCTGGTGCTGGATGGGGTTGCTGCTGGTTGTTGCGGCGACGGCCGGAGGCGTGGCCTTTATCGTCTATGACTTCTCTCACTCCCGCCCTCAGGTCTCGACCGCCACGCTGGTGCAGACGCTTGTCACCGTGGTAACTGCTGGGGCCGGTGCCGTTCTTTGGCTGGGGACACAATTGCGAACCGCCGGGGCTGCGCCATTGTCGTTGGAGCGGGCGGCGGATCAGCTGGCCGAGCAACTGCGCCAGCAATGGGAGCAGGCCGCCGCCGACCAGCAGCTGATCATCCCTGCGCCGATTCTCGTGCGGTGGCGATGGTCACACCGGCAGGTGACCGGCTCGAGAGAAGAGGCTGTCGAGGGGCGGTACGCTCCGTTGACCGGGATGGCGGCGGTCACCGTGGAGGATCTGCAGTTCGGTGCGCTGAATAATCTTGTCGGCGTGTACGGCGGCCTAGGCTCTGGTCGGCTGGTTATCCTCGGTGAGCCGGGCGCGGGCAAGAGTGGCGCCGGGATTTGGCTGCTGCGGGATGGGCTGGACCATCGAGCCACTCTGACGGCTGAAGACCGGGCGCGGGTTCCGGTGCCGGTGCTGGTCACCCCGCAGGGTTGGGATCCGACCGTGGAGCCCTTCGCCGAGTGGCTGGCCGTCCGGCTAGCGCGTGACTACGCCCTGCTGCGGGCTCCGGAGTACGGCGAGGAAGCCGCGATGCGCCTTATTGAGGGCGATTACCTGGCGGTGATTCTTGATGGGTTGGATGAGATGCCCGAGGCGCTGCGGTCGGCGGCGCTGCGCGCCCTGGATGTGCAGGCCACCTTCCGGCTGGTCGTGCTGACGCGCAGCGGGGAACTGGTGGCCGCGGTCCGCAGCGGCCACCACCTGCGGGGTGCGGCGGCGCTAGAACTGCTACCGGTCGACTCCCGGCAGGCGGCGGATTATCTGGCCAGTTGTCAGATCAAACCGCTTCCTGCGCCGTGGCAACACGTGATTGATCATCTGCGGGAGCACCCCGATGGTGTTCTGGCCCAAGCGCTGAATACTCCGCTGACGTTGACCCTGGTCCGGGACACCTATGGTCCCTGGGAGGGGGTTGATGAACTCATCGATGTCGAGGGGCGCCGGTTCGGCAGCCGGGAGGCTATCGAAGATCACCTTCTTGACCGAGTACTGACCGCCGCGTACACCCAACACCCGGGCCGATCGGTCCCGCCGTACACCGTTGATCAGGCACGACAATGGTTGGGGAAACTGGCCCGCCGGATGAGCGAGGAAAAGACCCGCGATTTGACGTGGTGGCAAATCCCGCGCTGGGTGCCAGCGTGGCCTCGCGCCTTGGCCACGATAGCCATTACGAGTGTTGTCCCTGCCTTACTAGTGGGGTCCCTAGCCGTACTCGCAGCCCACGTGCAGCTTCTCTCTGCGTTCCAGGTCAGATCCCTGGCCGCACTCGCGCCCATCGTGGGCAAGACACTCGGGTTTGGGTTTATGTTTGGGCTCGGGTTGCTCCTCATGGCCTCACCCTGTGGAGGATCTCCTCAACAGCCGGACCGGTTGCGGTGGAACAGAACTTATATTCTGATGATTCTTCTCCTCGGGGTCGGGCTCGGGTTCGGGCTTGAGCGGGGGCTCGGGTTCGGACTCGAGATCGTGCTGGTGAGCGGGCTCGTAGCTAGTTTCGTGGTTGGGCTTGGGTTTGTCCTCGGCGGAGGACCACCTCAGCAGCTGGGTCGGCTCCGATGGGGCGGAACTGATACCCGCGCGAATCTCCTCACCGGGTTCGTGATCGGGCTCGTGGCCGGGCTGGTGACTGGGCTCGGGTATGGGCTCCTGAAAGGACTCAGGTTTGGGCTCCTGTACGGAGTCATAGTTGGAATCGGATACCTGCTTGTGATCGTCGTCGGTGGTCGACGTTCCCAGCAGCGGAGTAAGTTAGGGTGGAGCGGAATTGACATCCCAACAACTCTCCTCATCGGGCTCGTCATCGCAGCTGTGACCACAGGCGGCTATGGGATCATCTACGTTCTTATAGCTATACTCGGCGGACGAACTCCGCTACAGCGCACTCGGCTCCGATGGAGCAGGTCTACTACCCCAACGACTCTCCTGACCGGACTCATGGCTGGCCTCGTGTACGGGCTCGTGTACGGGCTCGTGTACGCGCTCACGACCGGACTTGAGTACGGACTCGCGCTCGGGTCCGGGCTCAAGTCGGGGCTCGCGCTCGGGCTCGTGTTCGGGCTGACGGTCGGGCTCCTGCTGGGGCTAAGAGAGCCACCAACGGATGCCGCTAGTCCGCTCGATCCCCAGTCATTGTGGCGTCGGGAGCGTCGGTTCGGGCTCGAGGTTGGGCTCGTGTTCGGGCTCGTGTCTGGGCTCACGGGCGGCCTTGTGAACGTGCTTGTGGCCGGGCTCGAGGTTGGGCTCGGGGCCGGGCTCACGGGCGGGCTCGTGTACGCGCTCGGTGCAGGGTTGGTGTCTTCCGCCACCTGGGCAACTGTGCTAGCCAACGCACAGCTGCGGCGTCGAGGCGAAGCTCCCGCAAGTCTGCTGCGGTTTCTTGAGGATGCTCGTAAGCGTCAGATCCTGCGAACGGTCGGCCCGGTATATCAGTTCCGGGACGCGCGGCTCCAAGACCGGCTTGCCGCGGCGTGCCAACCCGTGCCAGGAGAGGCCTCGAATACTCACATTCAGTATCCATCCCTCTCCTCGTGACCGGCGGTTGATTCGCTCCGGAATCGTGGTCCGGTGGATCTCAAGGGCCGTTGCAGAATCGTAGAAGCCCCTGACTCACGGCTCACCGGGCATTCCAATGGGCGTCCGCGTCGCCGCGCTTGAGTGTGGGCAAGGAGTAGTCGTAATCGGTAGTTGTCGAAGTTGCGGAGACCCCGTCGGTGTCGAAGTAGGTGAGCCGCTCAAGGTTGCCAGGCGCGCAGGGTTGCCTCGAACTCAATCGCCGCGCAGTTCATCGCTACGCGTTGGAAGTGAGCCTCCGGCGGTCATCTAAGACTAGCCCTACAGTTCGGGAGGCTGAAAGCGTTGAGGACTGGCGGCCACCGGTCAGCACCGTCCGCCGCACGGCGTAGGAGGCCTACCGCCGATGACGGAGGACCTGAAGCCCGCCTGATGCCACTGTCTGTACAGGGCCGACTGCGGGGGGTGGATGTGGCTGAGCACCGTCTTGCACTCGCGATCAACGGGCGAGAGCGATTGTTGGAGACCCGGCTGGTCCCGTTCTCGCTTGCGGATGGACCGCCGAGTGCCGGAAGCGGGCGTGCCCAATTGGGATCGGTCGCGATTGTGGGACTGGGCTACGTCGGGCTGCCGACGGCATTGGCTCTGCTGGGACGCGCGTCGCGGATCACCGGCTTCGACGTGAGCGACGACCGCCTGCGCGCCATCGAATCCGGCGACGTCGACCTGTCCGACCTCGACCGGGTACGGCTGGCAGCAGCGCAGAGCGATGACTGTTTCCGGCTCACCAGCGACAGCTCCGCACTGGCCGAGTCCGATGCCGTGATCGTCTGCGTGCCCACCCCGGTGGACACCGACCGCATCCCCGATCTCACCGCCCTGCAGCGCGCCTGCCAGACCGTCGTCGAACACGCCCACCCCGGACAGACGATCATCTTGACCTCCACCAGCTTCGCCGGCACGACACGACAGCTGCTCGTCGAGCCCCTCCACCAGCGTGGCCTGACCGTGGGCAAGGACGTCTACGTCGCCTTTAGCCCCGAGCGCATCGACCCCGGTAACCCCGACCACGTCCAACGTGAGACCCCCCGGGTGGTGGGCGGGGCCACTGCCGAGTGCAGCGGCCGGGCCGCGCGGGTGATCGGCCAGCTGACCGACGCAGTGTATCTGGTGTCCTCCCCGGAGGCCGCCGAGCTGACCAAGCTCTACGAGAACATCTTCCGCGCGGTCACCCTGGCGCTGGCCAACGAGTTCGCCGACGTGTGCGGCACGCTCGGGTTGGATCCGATCGAGGTGACGCTGGCGGCCGCAACCAAGCCGTACGGATTCCTCGGGACGTTCCCCGGCCCCGGGGTGGGCGGGCACTGCATCCCGTGTGATCCGCACTACCTGCTGTGGCAGCTGCGCGGCC
>JBGSWT010000437.1:0-3878 GCA_041751815.1 Pseudonocardiaceae bacterium | reverse complement strand
CGGCTCTGGGACCCACGGGCCGAGATAGCGCGAGAGGGGTCCCATGTCGCGGTGCAACAGCTTGTACCACGCCTTGGCGAACGCTTCCGCGAGCTGGTCCGGATTCTCGTGGAAGCGCTTCGCGATCGGCCCGTAGATCGGATCCATCCTCAGCGCGAGGTCTGTCGTCAGCATCATGGGGGCGTGCCGCTTCGACGGATCATGAGCATCGGGCACGCTGCCCTGGGCCGAGGGATCCTTGGGAGTCCACTGCTTCGCACCGGCCGGGCTCGTGGTCAGCTCCCAGTCGTACTTGAACAGGTTGTCCAGGTACCCGTTGTCCCACTTCGTCGGCTCGTTGGTCCATGCGCCCTCCAGCCCGCTGGTGAGCGTGTCGGCGCCCTTGCCGCTGCCGAAGGTGTTCCTCCAGCCGAGGCCTTGCTCCTCGAGGGGGGCAGCCTCGGGTTCCGGACCGAGGTACTGGGGATCGACGGCACCATGGCACTTGCCGACCGTGTGGCCGCCGACGATGAGCGCAACCGTCTCCTCGTCATTCATCGCCATCCGACCGAAGGTGTCTCGAATGTCCCTGGCGGCAGCCAGCGGATCCGGGTTGCCGTTGGGCCCCTCCGGATTCACGTAGATCAGGCCCATCTGCACGGCGCCGACAGGACCTGCGAGTTCCCTGTCGCCGCTGTAGCGCTCATCTCCAAGCCACGTGTCCTCAGGCCCCCAGAAGATCTCCTCGGGCTCCCAGATGTCCTCTCGCCCGAAGCCGAAGCCGAACGTCGTGAAGCCCATCGATTCATAGGCACAGTTGCCGGCGAAGATGATCAGATCGGCCCAGGAGATCTTGTGGCCGTACTTTTGCTTGACCGGCCAGAGCAAGCGACGCGCCTTGTCGAGGCTCACGTTGTCGGGCCAACTGTTGAGGGGGGCGAAGCGCTGAGCCCCGCTGCCGCCACCGCCCCGGCCGTCGGCGATGCGGTACGTGCCAGCGGCATGCCAACTCATCCGGATGAAAAGCCCCCCGTAGTGGCCGTAGTCGGCAGGCCACCAGTCCTGCGACGTCGTCATCACCGCGAAGACGTCCCGCTTCAGCGCGTCGACGTCAAGGGTTTGGAACTCCTCTGCGTAGTTGAAGTCCTCGCCCATCGGGTTCGACCGGGGCGAGTGCTGGTGGAGAACCTGCAGGTCCAGCTGATTCGGCCACCAGTCCCGGTTCGACCTGGGCTGAGTCGACTTGGGAGTCGGGGAGGGGATTACCGGGTTCTCGCTTTCGCTGACGCTGTCAGACACGTCGGTCCTTCTCCTGTCTCGCTGTTTCCTTCTGATGGCTGGTTGCTCGTGACGTTGGTTGCTCTGGATTCAAGGCTGTGTTGCTCTGCTGGTGTCGAGGTTGCTCTGCTGGTGTCGAGGGCTGCGTGTCGCGATCAGCCGCCGGACGCGGCAGAAGTTGCCGCGACACACTCGGGACATCGGCCCCAGTAGATGACCTCGGCTTCGTCGATCTCGTAGCCTGAGTCGTCGGCAGCCGTCAGGCAGGGGGTGTAGCCGGCCGCGCAGTCGGCATCGGCGATAGCACCGCACGACCGACAGACGACGTGGTGGTGGTTGTCCCCGACCCGTGCCTCGTAACGCGCCACGGAGCCCGTCGGCTGGAAACGCCGCACCAGACCCGCGGTAGTCAGCGCGCGCAGTACGTCGTAGGCGGCCTGATGGGACACCTCACCGAGATCCTCACGCGCGACACCGATGATCGAGTCCGTGTCGGCGTGCGGATGGTCGTGCACCGCGGACAGCACCGCTACCCGAGGACGCGTCACACGTAGAGCAACCTCGCGCAACATGCGCTCGCAGTGCGAAGTCGTTGGCACGCGCCGAATTGTGGCCCAGTTTCTGGAATCAATCAAGAATCAGGCGTCGGTCCTCGACCTCATGTCCGGGGAGAGCACGCGCGGTCGGGCTGGCGTCAGGTCGACGGGATGGCTGGGTGCCGCTGCTCTGCGGGAGGTTCCACTCCTGATGCACCAAGCCGTTGAGGACCCACTTCGTGTACCCGCGAGCGTCGTGAGCTCTTCACCACTGCGGAACACGTACCGCACTAAACTAGGCACAATCCTGCACTGAGGAAGCGGTGGTGGAGTTGGCTAGAACCGACGCCCGCGCCCGAAGCGGTGGGGCTGGACTGTTCAACGTGGTCAGCGTCGTGATCTTGGTCTTTGGTGTGCTGATTATCGGCATAGCGGCCGCGCTGCTCGCCCGGACCCTGGCCGCGGCGCAAAGCATCGACAACAAGGCGCAGGCTATTGCGGAAAACGCTGGCGATATCAACATGGCGACCGACTCCGTTGCAGCATTGAACCGGACGAATGAGCTCGCCACATCGATCTTGCAAAGCACCAAGCCGCTGGAGGGCCAGCTCAACATGGTGGCCGCCGCTGCCCGCGACATCGCGGGTCTGGCGAAGTCGATCAACGAGACGGCAGGAGCCATCGACGCCACGGCCGGCACTATCAACGGCACGGCCGGCACCATCAATGACACTGCCAAGGACATCGACACCAGCGTCGGCTCCATCGGCCGCACGGCCGGCACTATTGACATCACCACCGGGACATCGCCGGCAGCCTTCGTTGATTGCTGCCCACCGCGGTGATCCGCCGGCGCAACGGTGCCGGAAAGGGTCAGGATTGAGTCGCGGGGTTGACGAGGTGGAGCTTCTCGAGTGCGCGGAAAGTGTCGGAAACTCGCCAGGCGGGCGCTCCAGGTGTGAGTCGCCATTCGGTCAGGAGCGGCAGTAGCTGCCGCAGGGTCTCCTGGGCCTCCGCCCGAGACAGCGCAGCTCCGAGGCAGAAGTGCGGTCCCGCGCCGAAGGCGAGGTGTGGAGCGGGAGGTCGGGTGATGTCGAAGCACTCGGGGTCGCGGAACTGCCCCGGATCCCGGTTCGCTGCGCCCAGCAGAACGAGCACGCGCTGGCCGGCGCGGATGGTGTATCCGCCTAGCTCCCGGTCGATGAGGTTGGTACGGCCGACGATCTTGGCTGGGCACTCGAACCGAAGTATCTCCTCGATCGCTGGCTTGATCAGCGCGGGATCACGCTGGAGCAGGTCGAGTTGGTCGGGGTGTTCCATCAGCGTGAGGACGCCGTTGCCGATCAGGCTAGCGGTGGTTTCGTGCCCGGCGGTGAGCAGCAGGATGCAGGTGGCGAGCACTTCGTCGAGTGCGAGTGCGTCGCCGTCGTCGTCTCCGAGGGACAGCAGCTGACTGGCCAGATCGTCGCCTGGCCGGTGACGGCGGTCGCCGAGGATGGGCAGCAGATGAAGCGCGAGGCTGGCGGTGGCTTCCTCGGCCGCGAGGACCGACTCCTCGTCAGGGTCGAACTCGAGCATTCCCACCAGTTTGGGGGTCTCGGTACGCAACAGCTGCGCGCCCTCGATGTCGACGTCGAGCAGCTCGCACATCACGGCGAGCGGGATCGGATAGCCGATGTCGGCGATGACGTCGACCTCATCCGCCTTGTCGAGATCGGCAAGGGCGGCGTCGACCACCGCGGTGATCCGGGAGTGCAGCGCGTCGATGGCCCGGGGAGTGAATGCCGGGGCGAGGAGCCGCCGGAGCCGGGTGTGGTCGGGCGGATCCATCGTCAGCAGCGTCGTGCGCAGCGCTTCGGTTCCGTGTTCGGCGCGATCGAACCGTGCGGCCAGTGCGGGATTGCGGTTCGGGTCGCTGCTCCACCCCGGACCGCGCAGCACGGTGCTCGCCTCGGCGTAGGAGCTGACCAGGAACGCGTCCAGGTCGCCGTCCCAGCACACCGGGTGCTGTTCGCGCAGCGTGCGATAGGCCGGGTACGGATCAACGGTGGAGATCATCACGGCTCCACGGTCTGAGTCCCCGCC
>JBGSWT010000436.1:0-6131 GCA_041751815.1 Pseudonocardiaceae bacterium | reverse complement strand
GAGGTGATACCGGTCAGCCCCGGCCCGCTCACGCTCTATTACCCGAAGTGGATTCCGGGCGAGCACGGGCCGACCGGGCCGATCGTCAACCTGTCGGGGCTGAAGCTCACGGCGAACGGAAAGAGCCTCCCGTGGCGACGCGACCCCGTCGACATGTACGCCTTCCACACTGATGTGCCACCGGGCGCGACCACCGTTGAGGCCAGCCTGGAGTTCCTGGCACCGACCTTTGCGGGTGACTTGAGTTCGAGCGCCTCGACGACCTCGCACCTCTTCATCTTCTCGTGGAATTGGATCTTGCTCCACCCGCCGGTGGCGCACTCCGACGACCTCATGTTCGATGCCTCCCTGCGCCTACCACCGGGCTGGAAGTTCGGCACGGGGATGGCGGTGGAGCGAGAGTCGGAGAGCGAGGTGAACTTCCGAGCCGCCAGCCTGACGACGCTCGTGGATTCACCAGTGCTGGCGGGGGAACACTTCCGCACTATCCCGCTCTCGACCGCGAAGCCGACGGTCGAGATGGACATCGTCGCCGATAGCCCGGCCGCACTCGAAGCGAGCCCACAGTTCGCGGATGCCATGCGTAAGCTCACGGAAGAGGCAAGGGCGCTTTTTGGTGCCGAGCCCTACGAACACTACAAATTTCTTTTTACTCTGAGCGACCACGTGGCGAATTTTGGACTCGAACACCATCAGTCGAATGACAGCCGCGTCGCCGAGCGGGCGCTGATCGACGAGGCGCAGGGGCGCCTCGCGCTTGGTGTCCTCCCGCACGAATATGTCCATTCTTGGAACGGCAAGTATCGTCGCCCGGCCGGGTTGGCGACGCCCAACTTCCAGACGCCGATGCAAGGTGAGATGCTCTGGGTCTACGAGGGGCTGACGCAGTATTACGGCAACGTGCTGGCGGCGCGCAGCGGGCTCTGGACGCCGGAACAGTATGACGACACGCTGGCGCAAGCCGCCGCCAGCCTCGACCACGTGCCCGGTCGCCGCTGGCGTCCGCTGATCGACACGACCGTGGCGGCGCAGCTCCTGTACGAAGCTCCTCCGGAGTGGAGCGCTGAGCGCCGCGCCGTCGACTTCTATAACGAGGGCTGGCTCATCTGGCTCGACGCCGACACACTCATCCGGCAACTCACTGCGGGGCAGCGGTCGCTTGACGACTTCTGCCGCCGCTTCCACGGCGGGCAGACGGGATCACCAGCAGTCAAGCCGTACACCTTCGACGATGTGGTAGCGACACTCAACGAGGTCGCACCCTACGATTGGCGGGCGTTCTTTGATCAGCGCCTCCTCACCACCGAGTTCCATGCCCCGCTCGGCGGTATCGAGCGCGGTGGCTGGCGGCTCACCTACGACGCCAAGCAGGGTCAGCGAATAAAGGATCTGGAAGCGGTACGCAAGCGTGTCGAGATGGGCTATTCCCTTGGCCTGCGACTGGACACCGATGGCCTTATCGCCGACGTGATTCCGGAGATGCCCGCGGCAGAAGCCAAACTCGGCCCCGGCATGACCGTTGTCGCCGTGGGCGGCAAGGCGTTCTCACCCGACGCCCTGCGTGAGGCGGTGAGCGCGGCAAAGAGTTCTCAGGAGCCGATTCAACTGTTGGTCAACAACGAGGGCACTCTCATCAACTATCCGATCGACTACCACGGCGGCGAGCAGTACCCGCACCTCGTGCGCGACGGCGCCAAGCCCGACCTACTCAGTCAGACGATCGCCCCGCTCACCCCGAGACGGTGAGCTGCCCTCTACACCAGCGCGCCTCCGGCGGTGGCCCTGCATCTCGCCCGCCGGGGCGCGACGGTGGCCGGACTCGCCAGGCCCAACGACGCTCTGGTGAGTCTGCAGGACGCGACCGGACACGAGGAGCTCGCCCTGGTTCCGATCCCGGCCGACGTGATGGTGCTCGCCGGTGTCGAGGCCGCCTTCGACGTCGTCGACACCGAACTCGGCTCGGTCACGTTCGCTGTGACGTGCGCTGGAACCGCCGAAGTGATCGGTCCAGCCTGGGAGGCTGCTCCGGAGTTGTGGTGGCAAGCGGTCGGCGTCGATCTTCACGGAACGATGCTGACTGCTCGATCGGTCCTCAGCCGGACGCTCGGCCGAGGTGCCGGTCGGCTGGTCACCGTGTACGGCAATCTCGTCGACCGGCAGTCCGGCAATATCTCGGCGTTCGCTGTCGCCAAGGCCGGCATCGCGCGGCTCACCGAGATGCTGGCCCACGAGGTGGCCGGCACCGGCGTACGGGTCTTCGGGGTCCACCCCGGCTTCGTGCGGACACCGATGACGAGCATCTCGCCTGGAGCGCCGACGGCCCTACCTGGCTATCCGCGTTCGGCGCCGCCGCCGAGGACCGGTGGGGTGACCCCCAGCCGGCCGCCGACCTGCTCGAAGCGATCGCACTCGGTGCCGCTGACCAACTGCCGGGACGCATCCTGCACGTTCGCGACGACCTCGCGGAACTGACCGAGCGGTGCCGCACGGACCCCGACCTCCGCCGCCTCCGGCTCAACCTCCACTGACCCCTGCATCAGCCGGTGTGGGTGCGAAACAGGTGCCGACTCCGGGCGCGACCGATGAGTCCGACAGTGCTGCGCCGTCTCACCTCTAAGCGGCGCAAAGCAAGCCCCACCCGGCCGTATACCACCAGCGACGAAGGAGAGCACCATGAGGCGGTTAGTCGTGTCGACCTTCATGTCCCTTGATGGGGTGATGCAGGCACCAGGTGGCCCCGAAGAGGACCCGAGCGGCGGGTTCACGCACGGCGGTTGGTCGGTCAATTACTGGGATGACTTCATGGGCCAGCACATGGCCGAGGCGATGAGCAAGCCCTTCGACCTGCTCCTCGGTCGGACGACCTATGAGATCTTCGCCGCTCACTGGCCGCACGTGACTGACAACCCGATGGGTGACATCCTCAATAGTGCGACTAAGTATGTGGCCTCCACGACGCACGACAAGCTCGAGTGGAGCAACTCGAACCTGATCAGCAACAACGTCGCCGGGCAGATCGGAAATCTCAAGGACGAGCCGGGACCGGAGATCCAGGTCCAGGGAAGCGGGCAGCTGATCCAGACGCTGATGAAGCACAATCTGGTCGATGAGTACCGGCTGTGGATCTTCCCAATTCTGCTCGGTAGCGGTAAGCGCCTCTTCTCGGATGGCACGATACCCGCGGGATTGAGGTTCCTCGACAGCAAGACATCGAGTACCGGAGTCACCATCGCGACATACGAGCGTGCGGGTGATATCGACTACGGGTCGTTCGCGTTCGACGAGCCAACCGAAGCAGAGGTTGAACGCCGCCAACGGCTCGCAGACAGTTGACGGATGAACTCCCCCACGGCGATGTGAACTCTCCGCTTACGAACCACAAGCGGCCTCGGCAGCTGCCATCCCAGATCAGTGTCGTGAGCTCGACGCCACCGACGTTCCGCGCACGGCGGATGTCGTAGACGTCGAGTTCACGGTCTTATCGGACCAGGGTCCGATCCCAACCCCGGACCCCACTCCGATGTGCGCGCACCCCGCATGCGGCAACATTGCTTGCATGATCGAGGCACCCGAATTGACCAAGCAGGTCCGGCGCACCGTGTTCGTGCGCTCACCCCGCCGCGGTGGCCTGACAAGGGTACTGACCAGCATGGGCGCGACAGTGCTCGCCGAACCCGGCCATGGGCTCTCGGTCACCGGCATGGACGCATGCAACATCGCATCAGCCGCCGCGGCGCACTACATACCGATCCAGGAACTGACGCCTCGCCGCACGTCACCGGAGGACGCCCGCCTGGAGACCTCGCAAACACGGTGACCTCGCGAGATGACTGGCTTTTGCAAGCGCTCGTCTATCAGCGCTCTGACCTCGCGCCAAGTTTCTTTTCGGCCACCAAACCTTGCCAGCCAATCCTGCACGGATGCTCCTCCGCCCTGGAGGTGCGGGGAGGCCCACTTCGCCACCTCTTCCAGCAGGCCCGAGTCCACCGGGCGGCGGTACTGCTCGCGATAGTTCCGCAACGAGGCAGGGGCCGGGGTCGCGGCGCAGGATCTGGGGTGAGGCCGCGAGTACCTCGCCTACGACCCGAAGCCGGAACTCGCGGCAGCACCAGCCGGAACGCCACGGGAGATCGTCCTTGTCCAGCCGCGCCGCCCACGCCAGGTAGACATCCTCTCCGGTCTGCGCGGGGCAACCGAGCAGGACTAGGGCAGCGGCACCGGCGTGCGCTCCGAGCCATGCGGCGTGCGGCGTGTCCTCGCTGTAGCCGGTCGCGCCCACGGTACTCACCTCGGGTCGGGCCGCCACAGCTCGAGTACTAAAGCGGATGCAGACGCTCCAACTCGTCCTCCTCCTGTTCAGTCATTCCTCGCACCAGGGTTTCATCATCTCCGGTGCGGAAACGCTCGGCACTGAACAACATCACGTAACCACAAATGCCGCACTCAACTCGAACAAGGTACTCGATGATCACCTCAGTGTCATCAAGATTACTGATATTGGGAGGAAGATTCCCCATTAGCGCCAAAAATGGAAAACGATGTACCGTGAGGTGTTCGGATTTACAGACCGCACAATTCATCAATCCGAGTTGAGCAAGCTTCTCTTTAACCTCTACCAGGAAGGTCTTACGCCACCGCAAGTCAATCACGTCCAGAGTAGTAGGCTGTCTGGTCTGGGTCGGGTACTGCTCCAGGTCAAGCCCCACAACGTCCTGACACAACTGGCTGAGTCCACCCGCCTTGGCTTCCTCACCCGCACCGCCTCCGGGACTTACACGCTCGCCACACCACCCTAGATCCTGGACAACCCCCTCAGCCACTTAACTACGCGGCATTGTTACGCGGCGCGACCCACTGGGACGAGGTGGTGACCGCGCTCGGCTACGAACACCTGCGCCGCCACAACTTGAGGCACACCGATCTGGCGTGGATGGCGGAGGCCGGAGTCCCGCTGCACCTCCTGCGGAAGATCGCCGGCCACGGGTCGCTCACCACGACCCACCGCTACCTGCATCCTTCTCGGCATTGGACCTACCCGCGCAGCAAGCAGGCCGGACCGGCGGGCAGGCGAGGACACAACGCAAGCTAGCCACGCCAGCACCGGCGCAGCCGGCGCCTTGATCCATTAGAGGTGGATTCTGCAGCAACGAGACGTAACAGTGGCGTGACGTTGCGTGACGAGTTCAGTCGAGTCAGGTGGCTAAGCTATCGTTCGGCAAGTGTGGATCTTCGATTGATCCAGGCCAGGCCGCACAGCCTCTCGCCTGTAAGTCCCGGGCGGACCATGTGCCGTGGTATGCCGGAAGACGTCGACCAGAAAAGGGTTTCTGGCTGAGGTTGATCGATTACGGCGCGCAGTGTCAGACCCGTGCCTCCTCGGACGTTTAGATCCGGTGGTGTTGCTGTCGTCAACCGGTTGCTGAGGCTGGATCAGACTGCCGCCGTGGTGGATCAATGGCCGCTCACTAGCTCGTTCGTCGACGGGTGGGCAGGCGCCGGTCTGATGGGGTTGTTATTCCTATGGCGGTGCCAGCATTGGTGCAGGCGTGGAGGGCTCGGGCAAGTTCGCGGTACAGGTCAAAGGCCGCCTCTAGTGCGAAGATGTGCAGTTCAGGGATGGCTTGGGAACGGGGATCGACAACGACTGCCAGGTGCCCGCCGCCGAGGTTGTGTTCGTTAAGGGCCTCGAAGAGAAGGTACAAACCGGTGGCATCCATGGACGTCACGGCGGACAGGTCGATCACGAGGTGGGCGTTGTTATCGCGACGTGGATCGGTGAGCGCATCCCTCAGCAGCGGCGTTGTATCCCGGCTGATCTTGCCGGTCACGGTGCACACTGTCGTGTTGGGTTGGGGCTGACTCATTGCCGCTGTGATGGTCGATGCTCCAGCGGGGCACGGCGGTGTGCCACGAGACCAGTCCTTAACGATCATGGTCAGTTCTCCACCCCGAAGAACGCATCGAGCCAGACTCGATGCACCCCCTGCAAGTACCGATGCAAACTCGTATGCAGCGTACGCTCAAATGCACGTGCATGTGCACTCTACTCAGCTCAAGTTTTTACGAATGGACGAAGAGGAAGGCGCGCGGAAGGTGCGGCTGGCGCTCAACCGCGAGGGCATCCCAGCGGC
>JBGSWT010000435.1:0-2647 GCA_041751815.1 Pseudonocardiaceae bacterium | reverse complement strand
GCAGCCCGTCGGTCGGCCAGCCGAGCGCGGCCGCCAGCAGTGCCTCCTGCACCGCGTCCTCGCAGGCGTCGAACTGGCCGTGGCGGCGCATGAGGACGCCGAGGACCTGCGGCGCGAGCCCGCGCAGCAGGTCCTCGATGTCGGCTGGAGGGCTCACAGGTCCCAGCTGGACATGTCGAGCACCGGCCGCACCTCCACCAGCCCCCACACCGCGTCGGGAACCCGCGCGGCGATCTCCACCGCCCGGTCCTGTGACTCGCACTCGACGAGGTAAAACCCGGCCAAGTGCTCCTTGACCTCGGCGAACGGGCCGTCAGTGGTCATCGTCTGCCCGTCGCGAACCGTCACCCGCTTGGCCAGCGCCGGGTCGGCGAGCCCCTCGGACACGACGAGCTCCCCGGAGGCGGCGAGTTCGTCGCTTAGCGCGAGGTGGCCACGTCCGAACTCCTCACGTTGGGCGTCGGTGAGCCCCTCCCAGCGCTCCAGGAAGTGGGGGTTGCTGTGGATGAGGATCAGGTACTTCACGGCTGCCTCCGGAATCGTCGAGAACATTCTGCTGCCCGTATGTCGAGACCGGCGTGCTGGTCTCGACACCCCGGTGTACGCGCCCACCGGAGTCGCCCGATGAAGGAGAGACGATGACGACCGAGACGATGACCCGGGACGAGACCGAAATCTGCGCGGTACTGGCCGAAGTAGCGGCCGCGATCGAGGCCCGCGACGCCGACCGCCTCATGGCCGCCTACTCCGCCGACGCCGTGCGCTTTGGCCTCGCGCCGCCACTGCTGCAGAAGCAGGGAACCGCCTACGGTGACGCGGACGGCATGCGGAACTGGTTCGCCACGTTCGACGGCCCACCCGAGGTCGAGTCCCGCGACCTGGTCGTGACCGCCGACCGGGACGTGGCGTTCGCCTACGCCCTGACCCGGCTCACCGCAACACCCGCCGGTGCCGCCGAATCGTTCACTCTCTGGTTCCGCTCCACAGTCGGGCTGCGCCGGCTCGATGGAGCGTGGCGGATCACCCACGAGCACGGGTCGACACCCTTCTACATGGACGGCTCGTTCGCCGCGGCGGTCGATCTTGAACCGTGACACCAGCCCTGCGGGGAAAGGGACAGCGGCTGGCGGGACCGAGACACCTGCCAGCCGCCCGACCTCACGATCACCCAGCGCCCCAACTGGCGCGCACGCCCTGCCAGGGCAATCACCAACCGAGTTCAGCACTGCCAAAAGGAGACGACGATGAGCAGCTCAGTCTGTGTGCCGCGATCCCGCAACACCCAGCGAACGTTGGACCACGACTTCACCACCGTGCTGCAGAAGAGTCCGAACCCGGGAGGCTGGACCTACGTGGTGATGGCCGGGTCGGCCGAGTACTTCGGCACCCGCGGGCTGGTCAAGGTCCGCGGTACCGTCGAGGGCCACCTCTTCCAGAGCTCCTTCATGGCGCTCGGGGGCGGCACCCACAAGCTCCCGGTGAAGGCCGACCTTCGCCGCGCCATCGGCAAGGGTCCCGGTGAGACGGTCACTGTCCACCTGGACGAGCGACTCAGCTAGCCAGTCTGCGGCGGACCCGTGCCGAGCTGTCCGGTGCGCTCATCCGCCAGCGCACGACTCAACCGCCGGCCCGCCTGTAGTCGGGTCCGACCTGGTGGGCGCGGTCCTCAGGTCGCTCGGGCGCTGTCGATGCAAAGGAGAGAAGAGCGGAACGCCGAGGCGAGCAGACCACCGGCGAGTGCGATGGTGGAGCCGGGTGCGCGGATCCCGAGCTGGTGCAGCCGAGTGTGGCCGACTTGAGTGCTCGTAGCTCGCCGAGCTCATGTAAAGGGCTGTTCGGTCGGCCCGGGACAGCTCTGCTGCTGAGTTGGGGAACCTGAGAGTGAGCGTCAAGTGTGAAGATCTGCGGGACACGCCGTAGTTGAGGACCACGTCCGCCTGTGCCAGAATCGCGGGGCTGGCGCTGGACCTCGCCGGAGGAGACCCGCCCGCCCCGGACACGCGCAGGACCGTAACCACGGCGCTGGCCTGGCAGTTCGCACTGCCCCCACCCGCCGCGTGGACGCCGTCCTCGCGAGGGGAACACGATGCAGCCAATGGCAGAATACGACCCTGCGCCTCGTCCACCGTCGCCGTGGTCTGGATCGCAGCATGAGACACAGCACCGGTGGCAGCTCGACGGGGTGCGCAACCTGGCTGATGCCTCCCAGGCCCTCCGGACGCTCGCCGCGGAGCTGACTGCGGCACATGAGGCAGGCTGGGCGCTCTCGGAGCCGATGCGAAACGGGCACCTGCTGGCGTCCAGGCCGTCACGGCGCAAGCGGGTGCAGACTGCGCCGGAACCGCGGCCGGTGAGTGCTGCGGCTGCCCCTGCGATCGGGTGGCGACTTCGTGTGGTCGACGAGCCGCCGGTGCCTGGCGACGAGGTGCTGCATCTCGAGGAGCCATCGGCCAGGCGGACGTCGGTCGTTGCCTGGACCGACCACGCACTCCGTCAGGTTGGTGGCCCCCCTCTGCCCATGAGCTTGCTGGGTGAGGCGACGTGGCAGTTCGCGCTTGCGCCAGTGGACCTGGGACATCAGCTGTGGGGCGTCGCCCCGGCCCGTGTTGGGCCGAGCATCGACCTGGTGGCGGATGGCAGCGCACTG
>JBGSWT010000434.1:0-1525 GCA_041751815.1 Pseudonocardiaceae bacterium | reverse complement strand
CGATCACCGCACCGCCGGCCGCCATCAGCACCCGGGACAGCGCCAGCACGCCCAGGGTTGGCGCGGTGAAGCCCAGCACTGCGCCCGTCGCGATCAGCGCCTGGCCGATGGCGAACATCCGCCAGTGCCCGAGCCGGTCGCCGAGCTTGCCTCCCGGGCTCTGCAAGACGATCGCCGCGATGAGGTAGCTCGACACCAGCGCCTGGGTCACGGTTCCGGGGGACTGGGTGAACTCGCGGGCGATGTCCGGCAACGCCACCGCGATCATGGTCGAGTTGAGCGGCATCAGCGACGCGGCCAACAACGCGGCTCCGAGGCCGCGCACGGTGCCCTCAGCCACTGGTGATCGGTCGTCGCTGCAGCAGAAACACGGCACCGCCCCGGAATGCGAACTCGATGTCATGGTCAGGTGAATCGAAGACGCGGTCACACGCCGCCGCGAGCGCATGCAGCGTGGCAAGTTCCCCGTCGCCCAGGCATGGCGCAGAGATCAACTCTGCCGCGACTGGCACCTGCTTCGTACCACCGCAGCCGCTGCGCCGGAGCTGCAGATCCTTCTCACCGACGCTGAGCTTCAGGAGTCGCCCGGTGGGGGCCAGCCGGTACTGGTCCGGCGTTACCAGGCCTGAGACGACGGCCTCGCCCAGCCCCCAACTCGCTTCGATGACCCGCTCCGCCGCTCCCGTGACCGGGTTCCTGGTGAACAGGACGCCCGCCACGTCGGCGTCCACCAGCTCCTGAACCACCACCGCCATGCGGAAGGTTCGCTCGAGCCCGAGCCGCGCCCGATAGGCGTGTGCAGCCGGGTCCCGACCTGAAGCGTGAACCTCTTGGACGGCCTGGACAACTGCGGCGAAGCCGCATACCCCCAACACGCTCAGGTGGGTTCCCGCGAAGCTGGCCGCGCCGGAGTCCTCGCCAATCGCACTGGACCGGACTGCCCAAGACGGGACCGCACAGCGCATGCTGTCCGGGCATAGTGCCTGCAGCTCCGCCAGCGCGGCTGGATCGCCACCGGCCGTCGCCTCGACCTGCTCGGACGAGAGTGCGAAGCCTGCTGGCACCGGGAGGCCCGCACGGATCGCCGCGCCCAGCTGGACGGCCTTGCCGCCGAACGCAGCCGGGTCCGTGGCCTCGGCCAGCGCCCGGATCATCAGGCCCTCATCACAGCAGCGTGACCTCGCTCGTCCTGCCGTCGACTCGTACCCGCGCCCCGTCGGGAATCAACCGGGTGGCCTCGCGGGTGCCGACGATCCCCGGGATGCCGTACTCGCGGGCGACGATCGCGGCGTGGCACAGTTGACCGCCACGGTCGGTCACGATCGCGCCCAGCAGCGGAAGCACGACGTTGAAGTACGGCGACGTCATGCGGGTGACCAGCACGTCGCCGTGCTTGATCTGCGCGAAGTCCGTGTCGACGTCGACGACCCGGGCCGTGCCCTCGTACGTTCCCGCGTTGACGGCCAGGCCGTGCAGCACGGTGTCGGTGTTCTCCGTGTCGGGCACCTGGAAGAGGTTGGCGATG
>JBGSWT010000433.1:0-14861 GCA_041751815.1 Pseudonocardiaceae bacterium | reverse complement strand
ACCGACTTCGCTCAGGTCAGACAGTCGCTGGTGCACATCGAAAGCACCGGCAAACAGGCGATGGCTGAGTTGCGACGTCTGCTCGGGGTGCTGGATGCCGGCGACCCTGGTAGCCACACCGCAGGCATCGGCGAGCTCGGGCCGCAACCCGGACTGGCGGATCTGACCGGGCTGCTGAATTCACTGCGAGCCTCCGGGATGCCGGTCACCGTCCACGTTGCGGGCACACCACGGGATCTGGATCCAAGCGTCGATCTGGCCGCCTACCGGATTGCCCAAGAAGGCTTGACCAATGTCCTCAAACACGTTGGGAAGAACGCCGATCCGCGGCTGCGCCTAATATGGGAAGCCCAGAGCCTGCTCATCCAAATCGACAACAAGACCAACTTTGCGGAGGCGTCCCGAGCCCAAGGGCTTTCCGTTGGCCGCGGCTTGGTGGGTTTGCGGGAGCGGGCACATGCGGTCGGTGGACGCCTGCACGCAGGACCTCACAAGGCAGGTTACCGGCTGACCGCAACCCTCCCTCTTGCGAACAATGCTCAGCGGACCGCACAGCCACCATTAGTAGCCACCTCCGTGGCCGGCTAGGGCCCGCAAAAATCAGGGGAAGGTGTCGACATGAACCGAGTCGTGGTGGTTGATGATCAACCGTTGGTCCGGGCAGGCATAGCAATGCTGGTCAACGCCGAGGAAGACATCGCTGTCATCGGCGAGGCCGCCGATGGTCAGCAGGCCCTTACCCTGGCCCGCGTCCAACGCCCGGATGTGATCCTGATGGACGTACGGATGCCGGGAACCGATGGCCTCGCTGCGACCCGCGCTGTGATCGGTGAGGGCCTCATCGCACAGAGCGGTCAACCCATCAGGGTCATCATCCTCACCACATACCACCTCGATGAGGCTGTCTACGCTGCACTGCGCGCCGGCGCCTCGGGCTTTCTGCTCAAATACGCCGCCCCCACCGAGATCGTCGCCGCGATCCGCGCGGTAGCCAGCGGCGAGGCCTGGCTGGATCCCGCCGTCACCCGCCGGCTCATCGATGAATTCGCTACCCGGCCGCAGCAGCACAGCCCCACCTCAGCGGAGATGGCCCAGCTGACCCCCCGCGAGCGGGAAGTCCTCACCCTGATGGCCCGAGGCCTGTCCAACGCCGACGTCGCCGTAGAGCTGTTCATCAGTGAAGCCACCGTCAAGACACATCTTGCTCGGGTGATGATGAAGCTTGGCACCCGAGAGAAAGCGCAAGCAGTGGCCGCTGCCTACCAGACCGGGCTAGTCCATCCCCATGCCCCTCAACGCTGTTAAACGTCACCAGATATTGACGCGCTGGTCGGGTGGGCGAAAGAGCTTGTCGCCGTCCTTCACATCGAAGGCCGCGTAGTACTCCCGCAGGTCGCTGACGACGCCGTTGGTGCGGAACTCGTTGGGGCTGTGGGGATCGCTCAGCAGTTGCACGCGCAGCGCCTTGTCCCGGGTCTTGCCGCGCCACGCCTGCGCCCACCCCAGGAAGAAGCGCTGCTCACCGGTGAAACCGTCCATCACAGCGGCTGGTCGATCGCCGAGTGAGAGCCGGTAAGCGCGCATCGCCACCGTGAGGCCCGACAGGTCGGCGATGTTCTCGCCCAGGGTCAGCTCGCCGTTGATGTGCTCACCGGGCAACGGCTCGTAGGCCGCATACTGCGCGGTCAAGGCTGCAGTCCGTTCGGTGAAGCGCTCCAAGTCCTGCGGCGTCCACCAGTCACGAAGATTCCCGGTCCCGTCGTATTTGCGGCCCTGGTCGTCGAACGCGTGGCTGATCTCGTGACCGATCACCGCGCCGATTGCGCCGTAGTTGACGGCATCGTCAGCGGTCGCGTCGAAGAACGGCGGCTGCAGAATCGCGGCTGGGAACACGATCTCGTTGCGCGGTGCGCTGTAGAAGGCGTTGACCGTCTGCGGGGTCGTGAACCACTCCTCGCGGTCCACCGGCTTGCCGAGCCGGTCGAGGTCGCGCTGGTGTTCGAGCTGCGCGGAGCGCAGGACGTTGCCCACCAGGTCGTCGCGGGCGATCCTGAGCTTCGAGTAGTCCTTCCATTTTTCCGGATAGCCGATGTTGACGGCGAGCTTGCTGAGTTTGTCCCGAGCCTCTGCTTTGGTTGCGTCGCCCATCCAGTCCAAGCCGTCGATGGACGAGCGGAAGGCGTCGATCAGCTTGCTGACCAGAGCGTCCATCTGCTGTTTGGCATCCGGTGGGAAGTGCCGTTGCACGTATTGCTGGCCGAGCAGATCCCCCAGCGCGCCGTCGACGGTGGCGACGCCTCGCTCCCAGCGTGGTCGATCTTGCTGCTGCCCAGCCAGGTCACGGCCGCGGAAGTCGAAGCGCGCCGTGGCGAAGGCATCGCTGAGGTAGAGAGTGAGACTATCGATGAATCTGAATTTGAGGTATGCCTTCCACTCCTCCAGCGGCACGGAGGTCAGCGCACCACCCAGCGCAGTGAAGTAGCTGGGCTCGGCGATAATGAAATTGGGGGTATCCACTCCCGCTGCGTCGAGGTAGGTTTTCCAGTCCAATCCTGGAGTCTGCGCAGTGGCATCGGTGATGGTGAACTTGTTGTAGGTTGCCGTCGCGTCGCGATCCTGTGCGGCGGACCACTGGACCTCGGCGAGGCGGTTCTCCACGGCAAGCGCCCGGCCGGCTGAGCCTTCCGGATCGGCGACGCCAGCCAGATCCAGCACGCGTGCGGCATATACCCGCAATTGCTCGCGGATTGTCACGAACTGCGGGTCGGACTTCACGTAGTAGTCCCGGTCGGGCATGGTAAGCCCGGACTGCGAGACGCCTGGTATGTAGGCTGTCGCATTCTTGGCGTCCTGGCTGACATACACTGCGATGGGGCTGGCGACGCCCTTGGTGGCGCTGCCGGCGAAATACCGTAGGAGGTCCGCCGGCGTGGCGAGTGCATCGATGCGGTCCAGTGACTCCTTCAGCGGAACGGCCCCGAGCGCCTCAAGCCGTGCGGTGTCCATGAAGCTCGCGTAGAGGTCACCGATCTGCTGATCGGACGAGCCAGCCGCGCCGCGACGAGCCGCGTTGTCCTCGATGATCGTTCGCAGGTCCTGCTTGGACTGATCGGCCAGCGCATCGAACGTGCCGTACCGGACCCGGTCGGCCGGGATCTCGGTGGTGCGCAACCACTCGCCGTTCGCGAACCGGAAGAGATCGTCCTGCGCTCGCACTTGGCGGTCGTATCCGGGGAGGAGCAGGCCTGATGCTGGTGGCGGCGGTGCGCTCGCGCAGGCCGCCACAACCCACACCAGTGCCACCAGCACGCCAACCAGCAGCCGAGATCGGATCACTGCACCCCCAATGACAGGAACATCGACCATAGAGCCAGGCGGGTGAGAACTACATGACGTAACGGGTACCGGCGTGGCGGCACTGACCGGCGCGGGAGCTCAACCTCCCGGATTATCCCGGGTGGTGTTCCGTACCGGTCATACCGCCAGGATGGGTCCATACCACACCGCTGCTCACGAGCCCGAACGGATCGGCCGGCGGGGCAGAACAGGCGCGGCTGCCGTCGCAGCTTGTTGACGCGAGACCCAAGAGGAACCATGCGAAAGTTGACGTACTTCATCGCCTCGACCATCGATGGCTGCATCGCTGGGCCCAGCGGTGAATTCGACTTCTACCCGGTGACCGAGGATCTCCTTGCCTTTCTCGGCTCGCAGTACCCCGAGACGCTCCCGACGCACGGCCGGGCGGCGCTGGGGATCAACGGCCCGAACAGGCGCTTCGACACCGTCGTCATGGGGCGCGCCACTTATGATCTTGGCCTGCGGGAGGGCATCACCAGCCCGTATGCCCACCTGCGGCAGTACGTGGTGTACTCGCCGATACCCAAGCCCTTCAGAGCGGCACGGTCATCCTCAGCTACGCCAAGACGTAACCCGCGGGCCGTCGCGGCCCCGTCACCGGGCTTCTCTCGCTCATCCTGATCGAAGTGGGGGAACTGTCTCGTTCTGCGGCGGTGGGGACGGTGGGGTGCCGTCGCCGAAGGGGCGGCCGCCCAGCGAGTCGCGGCCATGCGGGCTCAGCCAGCCGGCCAGATCCGGCCCGGCGGGCACGATGCCGGTCGGATTGATGTCGCGATGCACTTGGTAGTAGTGGCGCTTGATGTGGTCGAAGTCGATGGTGTCGCCGAAGCCGGGCGTACAGAACAGATCGCGGGCGTAGGCCCACAGCACCGGCATCTCGCTGAGTTTCTGCCGGTTGCACTTGAAGTGACCGTGATAGACCGCGTCGAAGCGCACCAAGGTGGTGAACAGCCTGACGTCGGCTTCGGTGATGGTGTCGCCGACGAGGTAGCGCTGGCGCTTGAGGCGGCTTGACAGCCAGTCGAGCCGGTCGAACAGGCGGTGGTAGGCCGTCTCGTAGGCCTCCTGGCTGCTGGCGAAGCCACAGCGGTACACGCCGTTGTTGACATCGGTGAAGACCACGCGATTGACGTCGTCGATCTCGGCACGGCGGTCTTCGGGGTAGAGATCGGGGGCGCCGGGCCGGTGATGTGCCCGCCACTCACTGGACAAGTCGAGAGTGATCTGCGAGTAGTCATTGGTCACGATCTGGCCGGTGGGGATGTCGACGATGGCGGGAACGGTGATGCCCCGGTCGTAGCCGGGGAACCGGGCGAAGTAGGCCTCCTGGATCCGCTCGATGCCCAAGACGGGGTCGCGCCCGCCCGGGTCGAGGTCGAACGTCCAACTCCGCGCGTCATGCGTCGGCCCGGTCACCCCCATCGACAGCGCGTCCTCGAGACCGAGAAGGCGGCGGACGATGATCGCCCGGTTGGCCCACGGGCAGGCTCGGCTGACCACGAGGCGATACCGGCCGGGCTCCACCGGGAAGCCGTCCCGGCCGTCGGCGGTGATGCGCGTGGCGATGTACCGCTGGTCACGGGTGAACTCGCCGGTCGGGCTGACGTAGCTGCCGGCTGTCGCGGTGTCAGGCATCGTCATCTCCGTAGGCGTGGCGGCGGCTGCTGCCGTTTACTGGCGCGCACGAGTCGGACAGCACCCGACGATAGTGGCTGGCGGTCCGTCTCGCCCCTCGCGCCAACCGCATTCAGCGGGCTCAGCGTTCCAAAAGCCGGGCAGATTACCCCGCTGAGCCCGCTGAATGCGGTTGGCGCGGGAGCAGCGGGGCTGTGCGGGGTGTTGGGCGCATGGTCAGTCCAGGGCGACGGGAAGCGCGGTGAGGCTGTGCATGAGCACGCCGGGACGCCAGGTCAGTTCCTCGGGGAGTACGGCCGGGCGACCTATCCGATATACGTCCTCCCTGAGTTCGCCACCATCACCTTCATCGAGTCCCGCGGCCTGAACGACGAGAGCGTCATCTCCTGCGCTCCCGGTCACTTTCCTGCTGGATACGCCGACCGACGCAACTGAGGCCGTGACGCAGAAGAAGACCAGGTGGCTGGACCTGGCGAGGGAGATGCGGCTGGTGAGTCAGCGCCTGGTGGCGGAGAAGCCCGACCTCGTCTCGATCGCCACCCGCGATGTGGGCGGTGGCGAGCTCGATGGCGGCACGCAGGGGGTGGATCCGAGGTTTGGAGGCACTGCCTAGCAGGTATTCCCGTCTGCTAACTCGTTTGCTCTGAACGAGCTGCAGAACTAGACAGGGAACACACCACCACGAACATCGAGCCTGATCAACAGGGCTCGGACGTCAACCGGCTACCAACTTGGGGGTTCTGTGTCCAGGTAATCCGGGGCGATCTTCGTCCGCTTGGGAGTCCTTGTGACGACCCCCACTGCCATCCGGGGCTGGCGGCGCCGAACCGCACACGAGCGAGGATCGAACTAACTCGGCGATCAAAACCGACTTTGAGTCAAGCAGGTGACTTACGGCTCATACGCGTCTGTATGGGTGACGAAGTGAACCACCAGGGGGAGATTATGGCTGCGCCCATCCACCACGACACGTTGAACCACCCGCATGTCCACGGCGAGCTGCCGGGACCACGCTCAGCCGAGCTCCTGGCCAACCAGGCCCGCAGGGAGTCCAACGCGCGGGTGTACCCGCGACACCTACCGATCGCGATTGCGGACGCGGCTGGCAGCTTCGTTCGCGACCTCGACGGCAACGTCTTCATCGACTTCCTCAACGGTGCTGGTGTGCTGCCGTTGGGACATAACCCTCCGGAGCTGGTCAATGCGGTGATCGAGCAGCTCGGGGTGTTCACTCACGGTCTGGACTTCCCGACCCCGGCCAAGGACGCCTTCACCGAGGCGCAGCTGTCCATGCTGCCGCTAGGCATGCGCAACCGGATGAAGATTCACTTCTGCGGACCGACCGGAGCCAACGCGGTCGACGCCGCGCTGAAACTGTGTAAGACCGCGACCGGCCGCGGTGACATCATCTCCTTTCAGGGTGGTTTCCACGGCACCACCCATGCCGCGATGGCGCTGACCGGGCTGGTGGCGAACAAGGCGCCGGTCCCCAACGGCGTGCCCGGTGTGCACTTCTTCCCGTACTCCTCGTGCAGCCGCTGCCCGATGGGTCTGACTCCGCAGACCTGCACGACCAACTGTGTGACCTACCTGGAGCGGGCGCTGCAAGACCCCAACGGGGGGATACCATTGCCGGCTGCGGTGGTGATGGAGATGGTCCAAGGTGAAGGCGGCGTCATCCCCGCTCAGTTGGACTTCGTCCGGCGGGTCCGCGCGCTGACCCGGGAACTCGACATCCCGCTGGTGGTCGACGAGGTGCAGACCGGCTGCGGGCGCACCGGCACCTGGTTCGCCTTCGAGCAGTACGACATCGAGCCCGACGTCATTATCGCGTCCAAGGCACTCAGCGGAATCGGCACTCCGGTCGCGATCATTCTGTACGACCAGCGATTGGACGTCTGGGCTCCGGGTGCGCACACCGGGACCTTCCGGGGCAACCAGCTCGCCTTCGCAGCGGGGGTGGAGACGATCCGGATCTTTCGCCGCGACGATGTGCTGGGCAACGTGCAGCGGCGCGGCGAGCAGATCGCCCGGACGTTGGCTGGGCTTCGGAACAACCCATGGGTGCGTGAGGTGCGCGGTCGCGGCCTGATGTGGGGCATCGAGCTCGCTGACCCGCTGGGCAGCCAGCCGCCCGGGGAGCTGGCAGAGCAGGTTCAGGCGGCGGCGTTGCGCCGCGGGTTGATTCTGGAGCTCGGCGGCCGCAACGACTGCGTCGTGCGGATGTTGCCACCTCTGAACGTGACCGCCGAGGTCATCGACACCGCGTGCTCGATCTTCCTCGACGCCTTGCAGGAGTGCTGCCCGTCAACCCGGTGGTCAGTGGGGCCGCTGGTGTCGATCAAATAATCGGAACGGAGCACCACGCATCACCCGTCGGTGAACGTGCTGGCGGATGACACCTGACAACGGCCGGGGGCGGGGCCACGGCCTGACTCGAGGGACATCGTCATATGGGGGTAGGCAACCTTGTTGATCTGGTATTTGGCAAGGCCACGTCGACTGATCGCGTCCTGGTCTGCGAACGGTCCGAACACACGATCCGGTGGCGACCTGGCGAACGTCTGAACCACCTTTTCGAGGACCTGTGCGACCGGGTCCGCCCGCCGGCGGTGGCGGTGGACACCGGTGACACCGCCCTGACCCATGAGCAGTTGGACGCGCGGGCCAACCAGCTCGCGCGCCATTTGCTGGCTCAAGGTGCCCGGCCTGGGGATCGGATCGGGCTGCTGTTCGACCATGCCGTGCACTCCTACATCGGCATGCTGGCGGTACTCAAGATCAACGCAGCGTACGTGCCGCTCGACGTCGGCTTCCCGTCCGACCGGCTGTCTTACATCTTGCGCGACGCCGACGTCGGTATGGTGCTGTCGCTGTCACACCTGTGTGACCGCGTCGGGCACCTTCCCACCACGCTGCTGTGTGTCGATGAGATCGCGGCACAAGTCGCGGTACAGGGCGACCACCGGCTCACCGCCGCGGAGCAGGGCGACCCGGTTGATGAGCTGGCCTACATCATCTACACGTCGGGCACGACGGGTCGGCCCAAAGGAGTGGCGGTCGAGCACGCCAGCATCTGCAACTTCGTGCGGGTAGCGGTCGAGGTCTACGGGATCCAGCCACGGGACCGCATGTACCAGGGCATGACGATCGCCTTCGACTTCTCCGTCGAGGAGATCTGGGTGCCCCTGATCGCCGGGGCGACGCTGGTCCCCAAACCGGGCGGGTCAAGCCTGCTGGGTGATGAGCTTCGCGAGTTCATCGAGGCGAACGAGATCACGGCGCTGTGCTGCGTCCCGACCCTGCTGGCGACGCTGGACGAGGATCTTCCCGGCCTGCGTTTCCTGCTGGTGTCCGGCGAGGCGTGCCCGCAGGATCTCATCGCTCGGTGGCACCGGCCCGGCCGCAGGTTCCTCAACGTCTACGGCCCGACCGAGGCCACCGTCACCGCGACCTGGACGGTGGTGCACCCGGACCGCCCGGTGACCATCGGTGTCCCACTTCCGACCTACTCCGCGGTGATCCTCGATCGAGCCGGTGAGGAAAGGGCACTGCTGCCCGGTGAGGTGGGCGAGATCGGCATCGCCGGGATCGGACTCGCGCGTGGCTACCTCAACCGGGACGACCTCACAGACCGGGTGTTCATCCGCGACTTCGTCGGGATCGACAACAATCCGTCCGGCCGGATCTACCGCACCGGGGACCTGGGCCGGATCAACGACGACGGTGAGATCGAGTACCACGGCCGGATCGACACCCAGGTCAAGATCCGCGGCTACCGCATCGAGCTGACCGAGATCGAGTCGGTGCTACTGCAGGTTCCGGGCATCGCCCAGGCGGTGGTCGACACCTACGAGCCGGAGCCCGGCACGGTGGAGCTGGTCGCCTACTACAGCCGGCGAACCGACACCGCGGACGTCAATCAGCAACAGGTCTACGCGCATCTGCGCGGGCGGCTCCCGCGATACATGGTCCCGGCTTACCTTGAGGAGCTCGCGGTCATCCCGATGCTCCCGAGCGACAAGGCCGACCGCAACAACCTTCCCGCGCCCAGCGACCGGCGAAGCCAGGCCGCGCAGCACGCGCACGTCGCGGCGGCCACCGCGACCGAGAGGTTCCTCGCTGACGCGCTGGCCGACGTGTTACGCCTGGAACAGGTGTCGGTCGACAGTCACTTCTTCGACGATCTGGGCGCCAACTCGCTGCTCCTGGCACAGTTCTGTGCCCGGGTCCGCAAGCACGCGGACCTCCCGCCGGTGTCCATGAAGGACGTCTATCTGCACCCGACAATCCGGAGCCTGGCCGCGTTCCTCGGCAACGCGGTTCCCGTCGTCGCACCCGCCACCGTCGAACGGGTAGTGGCGGCCGTGAAACAGGTAGCGTCGACCAGCGCCTCGCCAGTTCTCTGCGGCGCGTTGCAACTCCTGCTCTTCCTCGGAGTGATCTTGCTCGGTGCACTCGTTTTCGTCGGGGGTTTCGAGTGGATCCGCGCCGCTACCGGGATCATCGACACCTACCTGCGGTCTCTCGTCTTCGCCTGCGCGAGCTTGCTGGCCACCTGCACCGTTCCGATCCTGGCCAAGTGGGCGCTCGTCGGTCGCTGGAAATCGCAGGAGATCCCGGTCTGGAGCCTGTCCTACGTCCGCTTCTGGCTGGTCAAGACCCTGATCCGGGCCAACCCCATGGTGCTGTTCGCCGGGTCACCGCTCTACGTGCTCTACCTGAGAGCGCTGGGAGCGAAGATCGGCCACGGCGTGGCGATCTTCTCCCGAACGGTCCCGGTCTGCACCGATCTGCTCACCATCGGCGACCGCACGGTCATCCGCAAGGACTCGTCGTTCACCTGCTATCGGGCGCACGCCGGTCAGATCCAGACCGGCGCCGTCACACTCGGGAACGATGTGGTCATCGGCGAGGAGACGACCCTCGATATTCAGACCTCGATGGGTGACCGGGCACAGATCGGCCACGCCTCCTCGCTGCACTTAGGTCAAGCCATTCCCGAGGGCCAGCGCTGGCACGGCTCGCCGGCACGGCAAACCGACGTGGACTACCGGATGGTCGCTCCGGTCCGTTGTGGCACCCTGCGCAGGGTTCTGTACAGCCTTGGGCAGGTGCTGACCGGCCTGTTGCTGGTTGGTCCGCTCCTGCTCGCCGTCGTGGTCATCTTGCTCACCAAGGTCCCACTGGCCGCCGAGCTGTTGGGGCCGGGCCACTCGCTGGCGACCGGGGCGTTCTACCGCACTGCGTTGGTGATCTCGCTGGTGTTGTTCTTGGGGATCATGCTCCTCGGATTCGCCGCCGTGGCCACCATCCCGCGCCTGCTGAACCTCGCCATCAAGCCGGACACGGTCTATCCGCTCTACGGCATCCACTACTGGATCCAGGGGACGATCGGGCGCCTGACCAACTCAAAGTTCTTCATGAGACTCTTCGGCGACAGCTCCTACGTCGTCGGCTACCTCCGCTACCTCGGGTACGACCTGTCCCGGGTCGAGCAGACCGGATCGAACGTCGGCAACGAACTCAAGCACGACAGCCCGTACCTGAGTTTTGTCGGTACCGGCACGATGCTCTCCGATGGCGTGTCGATCAACAATGCCGACTACTCCAGCACGTCGTTCCGGGTGTCCCCGGTGTCGCTGGGGTCCCGCAGCTTCTTCGGAAATAACATTGCCTACCCGTCGGAGGGCCGGACGGGCGACAACTGCCTGCTCGCGACGAAGGTCATGATCCCGATCGACGGGGAGGTCCGGGAGGGCGTCGGACTTCTCGGCTCACCGCCCTTCGAGATTCCACGGTCGGCCCAGGCCAATACCACGGTGAACCAAGTGACCAGCGACGCAGAGCTGTCCCGCGGCCTGGCCGCCAAGAACAGGTACAACCTGGCCACAATCGGGTTGTACCTGGCTGTGGGATGGATCCGCTTCTTCGTTGTCGTGCTGCTCGGTCTGACTGCCGTGGACCTCTACGACCAGTTCAGCTTCGCGGTGATCCCGGTGGCCGTGGTCGCAGGCCTGCTGTTCAACGTCGGCAGTTCCGTGCTGGTCGAACGCGCTATCGGGCGATTCCGTCCCTTGAGCCCGCAGTCCTGCTCGATCTATGACCGCTACTACTCGTGGCACGAACGCTTGTGGAAGTTGGAGGCAGTGGTGCCCTTCAGCGGCACCCCGTTCAAGAACCTGATCTGGCGACTGCTGGGTGTCCGCATCGGGCGACGGGTCTTCGACGACGGCTGCTACATCCCGGAGAAGACGCTGGTCACCATCGGAGATGGCTGCACGCTCAACGCCAGCAGCGTGATCCAGTGCCACTCGCAGGAGGAGGGCATTTTCACGTCCGACCGCACCACGATCGGCGCCGGCGCCACGGTGGGGATCAACGCCTTCATCCACTACGGCGTGACGATAGGCGATGGCGCGGTTCTCGATGCCGACTCCTTCTTGATGAAGGGTGAACAGATCGCGCCGCACACCCGGTGGCGCGGCAATCCAGCCCACGAGATTCGGAACGTGGATTCGGCACGTCCCACCGCGATCACCTCCGCCATCACCGCAGTACCGGCGATGGCAGCGCTGAAGCGGCGTCAGCCAGTGCCGACCTGCCAGTGTTCTCGCTGGCGAGGCAGCTGCGGCGCAGCCTGATCTGCAGAACCGCTACAAGTCAGCATCCATGTGACGGTGTGATGGCTCGGCCCCTGCCTGTGGGAGTGGCGTGGGGCCGGGCCCTGACGTCAGCGGAGCCCTGCCTTTCGGGAGCAGGCAGGCCAGGCCTTCCAACCTTGCACGCGAAGCACTTTCTCGGCAACGGCGATCTGCTGTGACCGGGAGGCATGGTTGGCGGTGGCCGCGTAGGCCCCGCCGCCGAACCCGCGCCACGTTTGGCGGCTGACCTGCAGGCCGCCGTAGTAGCCATTGCCGCTGTTGGCGCGCCAGTTACCGCTGCTTTCACAGTGGGCCAGACGATCCCATTGATCCTGCGACGCCGCCTGGGCGGGCGCCGCGAGTACCAGCGGAACCGTCACCGCGACGGCAGCGATACCGGTGCGTGCGAGAAATCGGGAGGTCCTCGTCATGATGAAGTCTCCATGGCCGCGCACGCGACGGTGACCTCACGGTCGCGCGGGATTCGGGCCCCGCACCGAACCGATCAGCGATCAGCGTTCCTGTCCCGATTCTGGGTGGGATTCGGGTATCCGGGTTCCGAGGGACAGGGTTGTGCGCGCCGGGACCGGATTCCTGCCCCAGGGTGGCTCCATGGTGCCGGACGAAGGTTGACCGTACGGATCACAATGCGTGATGCAAGGATGTGGCGTCCGGCCCGGTCAACATACGAAAGCCGTTACATACTGTAACTTAACGCATGAATTTGCTCTTGCCGCAGGTCGAAAGGCTACGACGGCACGAGTGACGGGTCGAATCGTCCGATACGGGGGTTACCCGGGTAGTGAGCCAGGCCACTGATTATCACCCGTTTGTGAATGACCCGAATGGGTTGCGGGTATCGCGATTGCGGTGATCACGAGACGATCACGGACCAGCCAGCGGCCGTCGAAGTGGGTCAACGATCGGCCCGAGAGCAATGGTCCGCGTACCAGCAGGCGCGCGGAGAAAGTGCCTTTGGTTGGGTCGCTGACACCTGCGTCGATTGTGACGGCTGCGTCGTGGAAGCCTAGCCAGCACTGCATCAGTGGGAACCACGCCTTATACACCGTTTCCTTGGCGCAGAACAGGAGCCGGTCCCAATGCAACGCGCTGTGTGCTGCGGTCAGCTCGGCGATCCGGATCTGCTCGTCGGCCAGGGCGATGGTCCCCAGGACGTCGGGAGGCAGCGGCTGGTGGGGTTCGGCGTCGATTCCGACAGTGAGCATGTCCCGGCTGCAGGCCAGCGCCGCCGCCCGGTATCCCGCACAGTGGGTCATGCTGCCGACGACACCGGGAGGCCAGAGCGGTTCGCGGTGCTCGCCCGGTAGCACCGCCGCTGGTGGGAGGCCGAGCTCGCGCAGTGCCTGGCGGGCGCAGTGGCGGACCGTGCGGAATTCCCGACGTCGCTTGTCCACCGCCCTGCTGATCACCGCCTCCTCCTGTGGGAGCAACACGGCGTCGGGTGGGTCGTCGAACGCCTCGGCGCAGGCGACGACACTGGGAAGGATCTTCTCGATCACCCCGCGAGGCCGTCGGTCGACATCGCGAAGTGAGCCACGGTGCCGCCGACTGCGTCGGTGTAGCGGTCCAGCGCAGTGGAGTCGACGTTATCGAGCCGATCGCAGGCAGTGTGGTAGCAGGAGTCGAAGACCTCGCCGGCCTGCCCGCCCCAGCGCGCGGCCTGCTCGGCGGTCTTTTCCTGACTGTCACCGGTCAGGACACCGGCGGTCGGAATGCCAGCCTCGATGAACGGCACATAGTCGGAGCCGCCCTCGAATTCGGTGGTCTCGGCGGTGACGCCGGCAACCGCCAACTGGTCGACCAGTATCTGCGCTACCGCCGCCGATCCCGCCGCGCCGGATCTTTTCGAGCGACGACCTTCGCCGCCTTGGACCAGGTAGCCAGGGTTCGGCGAGGCCACCATGTCCAGGTTCAGGTAGAACTCGATCTGGTCACGGTCCTCCTCGGAGAGCGTCTCGACGTAGTCCGTCGAACCCTCAAAACCGGTCTCCTCCGAGCCCCACCAGGCGAACCGCACCGCGTTGCTGACTGCGGGCGAGCCGCCCAGTTGCTCGGCGATCTCCAGCAGCGCCGCCACTCCGGAGCCGTTGTCGTTGATCCCGGGTCCCTCCGGTACCGAGTCCAGGTGCGCGCCGGCCATCACCACCCGCTCGGGACTTCCCGTTCGGGTCTGCGCGATCACGTTCCGTACGTTGGTGTTGTCCACCCGGAACGTCGGGGTGCTCACCTCGTAGCCCGCGTTGCGCAGGATCCCGGCCACGTAGTCCACGCTCGCGTCGTAGCCGGGGCCTGGGGAGGCCCGGTTGCCGCCGTTCTCGTCGGCGATCCGCTGCAGCTCCTCGAGGTGGGTGAAGGCGCCTGCACCGGTCACATCGGTGACCAGCCGGTCCTGCAGCGAGTTTCCGGACGGTGCCGGGGCCGACGCGCATCCGACGAGCACAGCAGTGCTGACCATCGCGGCGGCTATGCACAATGCGCTACGCATGTGACCCCTCGTCCTGTCGTCCTTGATCGGGTACCGGTGATCAGCGGGCCCACCCGGCATCGTGATTCGCGCTGGAGTGGACACCCGCGCCGAGCCGACGCCCCAGGCCGACGTGCAGTCGGCCAGGACAGCATCATCCTGACGGGCGGCACTTACAGCCTCGGTGAGGTCGAAGCGCTCCACTCGTCGATAATGACGGTGCGCACGTCCGCGAGGTCGGCGACTCAACTCCCGGACGGAGCAGATGGCTGATCACATCGTGGTCGGTGGTGGGCACAACGGGTTGGTCACCGCCTGTTACCTCGCCCGCGCGGGTCTGGACGTGCTGGTCCTGGAGCAGTCGGCCAAGCTGGGTGGGGGTTCCCGCACGGACGAGCTGGTGCCCGGCTACCGGTTCAACACCCACTCGGCTGCGCACAACATTATCAACGCCACTGGCATCGTCGAGGAGCTGGAGCTGCGTGCGGCCGGGTTGGAGTACCGGGAGATGGACCCGTTCTCCATCGCGGTGCATCGTGACGGCGCCATCGTGCGCTTTCACCGCGACGTGGCGCAGACCGTCGAGTCGATCCGCGAGGTCGACCCGGTTGACGCGGACCGGTACCGGGCGTGGATGGCAGACACCATGCCGATCATCACCGCAATGCGCGCCGGGCTCGAGGCTGGAGCCGGGCCGGCTCGCCAGTTGCACCGCCTGCCCGCCAGGGTGTGGGCCGCCA
>JBGSWT010000432.1:0-1525 GCA_041751815.1 Pseudonocardiaceae bacterium | reverse complement strand
GAGGCGCGCGGCGACCCCGTCCCAGGTCGCTCCCGTGCTGCACATGCCGTGCAGCGCCACGACCGGCACGTCGTCGTCCGAGCCGGCGAGAGTCTCCCGCCAGGCGAGTGTCACGTCGGGAAGCACAGCCGTGCCGACCCGGCGACTCGAAGACCCGGCTGACATTCGCTGGACGATACTGCGGCATTCCCCGAGTGCCCGCTGTCCGTTCTTCACCGTCAACCCCGGTGGGTGTCGCGGTGCGGGGCGAAAGTCGTCCAGGTCCAGGCCGAGCTCCGCCTACTTCGGACCAGGGCCCGCCTGTAGTCCTCCGCCGGCTCCGGCTTACCCCGGGCAGTTAGAAGCGGTCCCGCCCCGGGGGCGCACCACCAACAGCTGGCCGAACCGCACGCACACCCAACCCACCGAGGTCAGCGCCGGGGAGCTGCGCTGTCATGGCTGAGCACTATCAAAAGGACGGCCGTGGCGCTCGCGCGTCGACTTGCCGATCAAGCCGTCGGATCGCACAGGTGCGACTGGCCGGATGCGCGAAACGCGTGAGACGTCACCCTCGGCGCGGGTCGATCGCGCGACATACGCGCGCTGAGCCTGCAACGGCCTGAGAGCCACATCCCAGTCTGTAGCCTTTCCCGCGCCGGTCGTTGTCGTTGGGAGTCATGTGTCTGATTCGGGATCATCGTCACCACCTGCGCCTGAAACTCCTACTTTGAGTTGGAAGTCACCGCTTGTCATAGGGCCCCTGATCGGGGCACTCATTGGCGCTGCCGGCCTGATAGCTGCGGCTCTCGTCACAACAAGCACTTCTCACGCCTCACCAGAGCGTGTAGTTACTACCTCGGTCTCGGACAGTGCACGTGAGACAGCCACCGCATCGCTGCCAACGACAGTCTTCCCTGAGGGCGTGCTGAATAAGTCGACGGTGGGCAGGCCTGTTGTGTTGCTCAACTCTTATGCATTGGATCTCGATTCACAACGCGCTGATTGGGCCGTCGCACGGAGATATACATCCTTGAAGGCGGATCTTGCGTTCGATGCCAATGGCTTCGGAGGTGACGTGAGTCGTGCCGCCGGGGCATCGCGCGCAGACTGTGAGGCCGCAACCGGGTACGGCGAGACATTTGTCGTGACCGAGGAACAACCGCCGCAAACGTTCTGCGTACGAACCGGGGAAGACAGGTTGTCCTCCGTTGTCCTCGAGTCCGTCGAGCAGGACGAGTCCCGCATCACGCTCAGCATCACAACCTGGGATACGCCGTTCGAGTGACCGCGGCCCAGGCCGGCCAGGCGCTGCGCTGAACCTCGATCTCGCACAGCATCTAGCTTTGCCGGCTGCCGCCTCGCTGCTCTGTCACCAATCATGCCGTCACGCCTACGGCGTTCGTCGTATGCCGTGGCTGTGTGCCAGGTCACACCATGGTCGCCATGGCCATGACCTCACACGGACGGACAGTTTCTGTCGCCGCCCTGGTGGCGCTTGCAGCAGGGGTGCTCGGCGCGACCCCGGCCGCAGCAGACCACGCCCACG
>JBGSWT010000431.1:0-2134 GCA_041751815.1 Pseudonocardiaceae bacterium | reverse complement strand
GGGAGGTACTCAAGGCGCTGGTTGGCGTTGGGTTCGTCCACGTCTCGACCAAGGGCTCGCATGCCAAGGTGGCGCATCCGGACGGACGCGTGGCAGTGGTGCCGATGCATGGTGGCCAGCCCCGAGATAGGGGCCGGGTCGCCGCGCGATACGACACCGGTGTCGATCGCCCAGGCCTGGCGCGTGTTCTGTCGGTTCACGAGAGCAGCGCGCGGATGTCGTCGGCGTTCAGGGCGGAGCCGAAGGCGTTTCCGTCGTTCATGACGCCGGCGAACAGCTTCGCCTTCCGGTTTGACATCTCCAGCACCTTCTCCTCGATGGTGTCCTTGGCGATGAGGCGATACACCATGACGTTGCGGGTCTGTCCGATGCGGTGCGTGCGGTCCACCGCCTGTGCCTCGGTTGCCGGATTCCACCACGGGTCGAGCAGGAAACAGTAGTCCGCCTCCGTCAGGTTCAGCCCGAACCCGCCGGCCTTGAGGCTGATGAGGAAGACGGGTGCCACGCCGTCCTTGAACCCCTGCACGATCGTGGGCCGGTTGCGGCTGGTGCCGTCGAGGTAGCTGTACGCCACACCGGAGGCGTCGAGCCGCTCGCGGACGTGGGCCAGGAAACCGGTGAACTGGCTGAACACCAGTGCCCGGTGCCCACCGTCGATCACCTCGCCGAGCTGGTCCATCAGTGCGTCGATCTTGCCGCAGGCCAGGCTCTGGTGGTCCGGCTCGACGAGTCCGGGGTGCAGGCTGAGCTGGCGCAGCAGCGTGATCGAGCGCAGGATCGTGAACCGGTTGCGGTCGACGTCGTGGATCAGGCCGAGCACCTTCTGCCGCTCCCGCTGCAGGTGCCGCTGGTAGATACGGCGGTGCCGCGGGTCGAGCTCCACCGTGAGCACCTGCTCCTGCTTCGCCGGCAGCTCAGGGGCCACCTGCTCCTTCGTCCGGCGCTTGACCAGCGGCTTGATCCGTCTCCGCAGCCGGGCCAGCAGCTCGGCATCGCCCTGTTTCTCGATCGGCCGGGCGTACATCTCACGGAACCGGGTCGGGCTCGGGAACAGCCCCGGCGCGGTGATCGACAGCAACGACCACAGCTCCATGAGGTTGTTCTCCATGGGGGTACCGGTGATCGCCAGCTTGAACGGTGCCGGCAGCCGCCGCGCGCACTGGTGGACCTTCGACTGGTGGTTCTTCGTGAACTGGGCCTCGTCGAGCAACAGTCCGGACCAGTCCGCCGCGACGTAGGCCTCGACATCGAGCCGGAACAGCGTGTACGAGGTAACCACGACGTCCGCTCCGGCGACCACCTCAGCCAGGTCCTGGCCCCGACGCCGCAGCGTGTCGGTGATGGTCACCACCGCGAGGTCGGGCGCGAAGCGCCCAGCCTCAGCCGCCCAGTTCGCCACCACACTGGTCGGCGCGACGATCAGGAACGGTGTCATGACGGGGTCGGCCTGCTTGGCATGGCAGATCAACGCCAGTGCCTGCACGGTCTTGCCCAACCCCATGTCGTCGGCGAGAACACCGCCGAGCCGGTGGCGCCAGAGCAAGCACAGCCAGTCGAAGCCGTCGCGCTGGTAGGGGCGCAGTTGCGCGGACAGAGTGGTCGGCAGCTCGGTGTCCGCGAGCCCGTCGAGGGACAACAGGCCCGCGACCTGCTGCTGCCAGGCCCGCGCCTGACGATCGACCACACCCAGCGCGGCCAACTCCTCCCACAGCCCTGCCTGAAACCGGCTGATCCGCAACCGACCGCCAGGAGAGTCCTGCAGCAGCCGCGCTTCCTCGATGAGCTCGTGCAGCGCCTGCAGCTCGGGCTTGTGCAGGGAAAAGTACGCCCCGTCCGGCAGCAGCAGGTGCGACTCACCCGCGGCCAGCGCGACGAATATGTCGGCGAACGGGATCTGCCGGTCCTCGACGGTGATCCGGACACCGAGATCGAACCAGTCGGTGTCGCCCGCCACGTCCGTGGTCGACACGCCGATGTGCAGCGAGTCGCCCGCCTCCCGGTACTGCGCACGCTCCCCACTGAGCTCGACGGCGACCCCGGGCGCATCGGCCAGCAGCGGCAGCGCCTCGGTGGTGAATCGCATCGTGTCCAGCCCGCCCAATCGCGTGCGCGGCAGCAGAGCAGGCTCCGGACC
>JBGSWT010000430.1:0-2591 GCA_041751815.1 Pseudonocardiaceae bacterium | reverse complement strand
TGCGTGCTCGGGCCGCTGGTGGGTCGCTGCCGGCGGGCCAAAGTGGCGCTGCCGGGAGGTGACGCCATCGGCTCCCGCCCGCTGGACATGCACCAGAACGGGCTTCGCAAGCTGGGTGCACGCAGCGAGATCGAGCACGGTTGCGTGGTGGCCGAGGCTGAGGGGCTGCATGGGGCGCAGATCTGGCTGGACTTCCCGAGTGTGGGGGCCACCGAGAACATCTTGATGGCCGCGGTGCTCGCGGAGGGCACCACAGTCCTGGACAACGCGGCCCGGGAACCGGAGATCGTGGACCTGTGCGTGATGCTGCAGCAGATGGGTGCCCGAATCTCCGGTGCCGGTACGTCCACGCTCACCGTCGAGGGTGTGGATTCGCTGCTGCCCACCGAACACCGGGTGATCGGTGACCGCATCGTGGGCGCTACCTGGGCCTTCGCCGCCGCGATGACTCGCGGTGATGTCACGGTGCGTGGTGTGAACCCGCACCACCTGGATCTGGTGCTGGAGAAGCTGCGACTGGCCGGTGCCCAGGTGGATCAAGTGTCCGATCAAGCAGGACTCGGCGGCTTCCGGGTGGTGATGCCCGACCGGCCCACCTCGGTGGACTTCGTGACGCTGCCCTACCCGGGCTTTGCAACCGATCTGCAGCCGATGGCGATCGCCCTGTCGGCCATCTCCGAAGGTACGTCGATGATCACCGAGAACGTGTTCGAGGCCCGGTTCCGGTTCGTCGAGGAGATGATCCGGCTGGGGGCCGACGCGCGCACCGATGGGCATCACGCGGTCGTCCGTGGCGTCGAGCGGCTCTCCAGCGCCCCGGTGTGGGCTTCGGACATCCGGGCCGGCGCAGGACTGGTGCTCGCCGGGATGTGCGCGGAGGGCAGCACCGATGTCTGGGACGTCTTCCACATCGACCGCGGCTATCCCCGGTTCGTGGAGAACCTGGCGGCGCTGGGCGCCGACGTCCAGCGCGTCACCGCCCCCCCAGAGCGCTGAGCCACCCTGCCGGAGCCCCTGCCCGATATGGAGACATATCGGCCCTATTGGGCCGGTCCAGGCCCCGATATGTCTCCATATCGAGCTAAGGGGTTGGCGGAGAGGCGATGACGACGTCGAGGTCGCCGTTGGCGTAGCGCGCGCGGATGAGCTTCTTGTCGAACTTGCCCACTGAGGTCTTGGGTATGTCGTCGAGGAACGACCAGCGTTCGGGCAGCTGCCAGGCCGGTACCCAGGTACCAAGGTGATCCCTCAGCGCGCCAGCGCTGACCTGCTCGCCTTTGGCGATGACCACGGTGGCTAACGGCCGCTCCACCCACTTGTCGTCCGGGACGGCGACCACCGCGGCCTCCACCACCTTCGGGTGACCCATCAGCGCGTTCTCCAGCTTCACCGAGGAGATCCACTCACCGCCGGATTTGATCACATCCTTGGTGCGGTCACTGATGGTGATGAAGCCCAGCTCGTCGATGGTGCCGACGTCGCCGGTGCGCAACCAGCCGTCGTGGAATCTCGCGGCATCCGAGGCACCGGTGTCGGCCCCGTAGTACCGCGCGGTGATCCACGGCCCGCGGACCTCGATCTCGCCGACCGACTTCCCGTCGTTGGGCAGGTCGCCGTCGCCGTCGCCGACGATGCGGCCCTCGACGCCGGAGACGAGCCGCCCCGCGCTGGCCCGGTAGCGCCAGTACTCGTCACCCTGCGCGCCCATCGGCGGGGTTGCCACCGAGCCGAGGGGCGAGGTCTCCGTCATCCCCCAGGCCTGCTTGACCTCGATGTCCAGCTCCTCGGAGAACGCCTTCATCAACGCCAGCGGTACCGCCGAGCCGCCACAGATCACCCGGCGAACCGAGGACACGTCCCCACCGTGTTCGCGCAGGTAGCGCAGCACGTCGCCCCAGATCGTCGGCACTGCGGCGGAGACCGTGGGTCGCTGCGACTCGATCAGCTCGATGAGCGGTCTGGCTTGCAGGAAGCGGTCTGGCAGGACCAAGCCGGCACCGGCCATCAGGGCCGCGTAGGGCAGGCCCCAGGCATTGACGTGAAACATCGGTACCACTGGCAGGATCCGGTCGGCTGGGGTGAGCCCGAGGGCTTCGCCGGCACACATCGCCATCGAATGCAGGTAAATCGAGCGGTGACTGTAGGCGACACCCTTCGGGTGGTCCGTGGTGCCGCTCGTGTAGCACATCGCCGCTGCGGCGCGCTCATCGATGTCGGTCGGCCAATCGAACTGCTCGGGCTGGGCGGACAGCAGCTCGTGGTAGGAGTGCAGCTCCTTGCCGGAACCATCCAGTACGGAGGTGTCGTCGGCGCCGACGACGATGACGTGCCGGACCGTCTTCATCTCCGGCAGGGCACGGGCCAGCAGCGGTACCAGCGAGCCATCCACGATCACCACCTCGTCTTGCGCGTGGTTGGCGATCCAGGCCACTTGATCGGGAACTAGCCGCAGGTTCACGGTGTGGATCACCGCGCCCATCGACGGGATGGCGAGGTAGGCCTCGAGGTGCTCCTGGTTGTTCCACTGGAAGGTGGCTACCCGCTGATCCCCGGCGATGCCGAGCCCGCGCAACGCCCCGGCCAGCTGCGCG
>JBGSWT010000429.1:0-4501 GCA_041751815.1 Pseudonocardiaceae bacterium | reverse complement strand
GCCGACGGCCAGCACCACGACCGGCACTAACCCAAGGAACACCCAGTGCCAGGACAGGGCCTCGGTGACCACCCCGGCGACGGGGGGACCGATCAGCGACGGCAGCACCCACGCCGAGGCGAGCAGTCCGAACACGGCGGGGCGGGCGCGCTCCGGGTAGACCACGGCGATCAGGACGTACCCGGCCACGGTCAGTGCCCCTGCGCCGAGACCCTGAAGCACCCGGCCGACCAGCAGTTGGGCCATGCTGCCTGCAGTGCCCGCGACGAGCAGGCCGATCCCGAACAGCAGCGGTGAGACGATCAGGGGCACCCGCGGCCCGACCCGGTCGGACCAGCGCCCGCCGAGCACCGTGCCGAACACCGCGGCCGCCATGAACGACACGAACGGCCAGGCGTACAGCTGGATCGCGCCGAGGTCGGCGACCAGCGCGGGCATCGCCGTCCCGACACCCATCGCTTCGAATGCGACCAGACTGATCAGCAGCACCAGCCCGGTCGTGGTCGCCCGGCGGCTCGGCCCGAACAACTCGGAGCGGATGGCGGGGGGCGCGGGAACGGCGGTCACGAGTCCGATGGTGCAACCTCAACCCTCCTGGAGGTCAACCGCGTTCCGATCCAGGCGGGGCAGCGGGACCTATGCCAGTTGCCGGCGGGCGTCGAGCAGGTGATGGCTGACCTCATGGAGCGTGTGAACGGCTACCCAGCGCAGCGACCGCTCGGACGGTCGCGGGTAGTTGTACATCATGGTTCGATCCCAATCGTCGGGGCTCAGGCGACCAAGGACATTGGTGAACAGCTGCGCCGCCACGCTGAGCTGACGGGCCACATCACCAGGGTCCTGCTCGGCGTAACCATCGTGATCGACTCGCTCGTCGCGGCCCATGGACTCGAACGACGGTCGGTCCCTGCGCCGGGCGGCAAGGACCCGTTCGCGTTGCACCAACAACACGTCACGCAGATGGCAGCCGTACTCCAGTGGGGACCATTGGGTGCGCACCCGCCTGGTCTGCACGTCGGCGTCGCTGTCGCTGAGCACAGCGGCGAACTCAGCGACACCTGTGATGATCGACGAGGCGACATCCGGTGCCTTGGCCAAGGCATACCCGAAGCCGCACTCCTCGCAGCAGTCCATGCCGAGACTCTATGAGCGCGGATCAGCGCACGGTGTAGGGGTCGGTGGTGACGGCGTGGTAGCCCTTGGCGCCGACGGCTCGCGCGAGCGGGCTGCGCGGGTCCTCGTCGGCCTTGAGGCGGTCGAGCACATGGCGGAAGTCGTAGCGGGGCGTCCAGCCGAGCTCGGCCCGCGCGCGAGCGTTGACATAGACCCGATCGATCCGGGGAAAGATCTTCCAGCCCCGCCGGGCATATTCCGCCTCCTGATCCGGAAACAGTCGGCGTACGACGTCCGGCGCGTCCTCGCGCAGGTCGGCCAGGTCGTTACGGGCGAATGGTGTGGTGGCGCTGACAACGTATTTTGCGAGCCCGATCGCCGGTGCCCGAGCCACGGCAAGCAGATGGGCACCTACCACGTCCTCGATGTCGACGCGGCGGTAGAGGTACTCATTGGCTTTGACGTTCGCGTCGGCGTAGGCGGCGCGCACCTCATCCTGGTCGTCAGGCTCGGGGAAGAAACGGGAGGTGCGCAGAACGATGACCGGCAGGCCGTGATCCCGGTGAACGAGCTCGCACAGGTCCTCCGCTGCGGTCTTCGTCGCGCCGTAGATGTTCCTGACCACCGGGACGACGTCCTCATCGATCCACGCTGCCAGCGCGCCCGGCAGTGGGGCCAGCGCCCGGCCGAATGCGCTCGTGGTGCTGGTGAATACGAAGCTCTCAACGCCGGCCGCTGCGGCCTCCTCGAGGAGGGCCAGAGTCCCCGTGATGTTCGTGTCCACGAACGCCTGCCGATCGTGCGAGCCGACGTGGGGCTTGTGCAGCGTCGCGGCATGCAGGACAGCGCCCACTCCGGTGAGGCATTCGCGGACGACGGCGCGGTCGCCGACCGACCCGACCACCGTGGTGAACGGGGAGTCGAGCACATCGACGCCGATGACCTCGCGCCCCTGGGCGGCAACCGCGGAGGTGGTGCAGGCCAACTATGGCGTCGCTTCCGGCGACGAGGTCGCGTTTCTCGTGCGCCCGGACGGTTATGTCGGGCTCACCGCTGATGACCACATTGCGGAACGGCTCGGAAATTACCTACCGCGGCTGGCCGCGCGAACCTGAATCCGGACTCTCATCCCCCATGCCAGGATCCAGTGGTGAGCCCACCGTCGATTGGCAAGACAACGCCGGTCACCCATGCCGCCTCGTCGCTGGCGAGATAGACGAAGGCGTCCGCCACATCGCGAGGGACCCCCATCCGCCCGAGTGGATGTAGCGACGCCAGGTACGTGAGCACGTGGTCTGGGTCGGGCTCGTTCTCCAGCGAGCGCCGAATCGAGGACGTGTCGATGAAACCGGGGCAGACTGCGTTCGCACGGATGCCATGCGGTGCTCCCTCCAGCGCCAGGCATTGAGTCAGCATCACGAGGGCGGCCTTCGACGTGCAGTAGCCGATCCGGTTGGTCATCGCCCGAATCCCCGCGCCGGAAGCCGTCGTGAGGATTGCGCCACCGCCGTCCTGTAGATGCGGCCAAGCAGCCCGCGCGCTGATGAACGCGCCGTCGACGTTGATCCGCATCGCGTTGCTCCATGCCTCGAAGTCGAGATCTTCGATTCCTCCAGCAGGGACCACGCCGGCGTTGTACACCAGCGTGTCGAGCCCACCGAGCCGCTCGACAGCTGTGCTGACAGCACGGGTGGCCTGTGCCGGATCACGAACGTCGACTGCGATGTCGCCGCCGCGCAGGTCCGCCACCACGACGTCGGCGCCCTCTTCACGGAAGCACCCGACGATCGTCGAGCCGATTCCAGGGCTGCCACCCACAACCAGCGCTCGCTTCCCCGTCAACCGCCCCCGGTCCATCCGATCCTCCATTCGCCGCACCTCGCGGTCCGCCCGAGAACTCGCGCGCCGGCCGACGCGCTTGTCGTGATCGCGTGCGGTTGATGAGTTCGGCGGCTCCCGCCGTCTGAACTGGAGAAGACACCAACCACGGAGGTACCCCGATGAGATCGCGTCAGTCTCAGGGACTCGCCAGGATAGGCTCTTCGCCCGCCGTGAACTGCGGACACCAGGAAATTTCGGGGAGCGCGCGTGGCCCGCTTCGCGTGTTGGTTGTCACGATGGCGGTCCTGGTGCTCGGGTGGACCGCGGCGTGTTCCACCCCGGCATCCGAGCCGGAGGCCGACTCCATCCCGCCGGCACGGTCCGAACTTGCCGGATGCGCCTGGTAGCACCACGCCGTTAGTCGTGCAACGGTGCTCGAGCGCTGGCGCTCGGAAACCACTCCTGATCGTCATTTCGGAAGATGTAACCGTGTTCTGCGCGGCTAGTTCTTCCCAATCGGCGATCACGGTGCGAATTTGACGATCCCACTGCCTGGGGCCAGCACATGTGCTGTTGCGGTAAGCGGCTGCCTCACTATGGTCGACCGGGAAAGAGAGGCGCGGGATGACGGATACTGCCGATGCCGCGACGGTGACCTGCCGATGCTGTGGCGAGCGGTGTCCGGCGACGGCGGTAGCTCGGCTGAGCTGCCGTCCCGAGACTCCGGACGTGGCGGCCGAGTTCGACCGCGAGTGGGAAATCGTGCTGGACGAGGCGAAGCAAGACCGGGACCTCGCGCCGGTGCATGATCTCCTGGCGAAGTGGCGCCACTTCGCCTAGGCCGAGCTCAAGGCTCCCGGCACGTACTTTCGGGTGCTCGCCACTGCGGCCCACACACTGGCCACCGGCCAGCCCCCGCAGGCAGCGTGTCCGGCGAGGAGATCAGGAGCTGATCAGTAGGCGGTTGGGCCGGTAGGTGTACCGGCGCAGATCAAGGTGGCGTCACTGTTCGCGTTGGTCACCAACGTTGGCGTGTCGCTGCTGACCGGCACCGTGATGGTGGGTCGCGGCCGGCACGGCCAGGTGGTGACCAGCGGGCCCGTGGTCGACGTGCTCACCCCGGCGCTAGCAGTGCGGCGGCGAGGGCAAGGCGTGCGACCTAATCCACCTACCTGGTGCTCAATGGGCTGGTCTTAGCAAGAGTCGAGCTACCATAAACTGTAGTATCCCTGCTATCTTCTGGTCTAGAGGTAGAACGGGAAGGACCGGCTGATGTCTTCCGTGATCGAGGTCCGCGGCCTGCGGATGCGGTACGGCATGGTCGACGTGCTCGACGGCGTCGACTTCGTGGCACACCGCGGCGAAGTGGTGGCCCTGCTGGGTCCCAACGGTGCCGGGAAGACCACCACGATTGAAATCCTCGAAGGATTCCGGATGCGCTCGGCGGGTGAGGTCAGCGTGCTCGGAGCAGACCCGGCCAAGGCCGACGAGCACTGGCGCGCGGGCGTCGGCATCGTGCTCCAGTCCTGGCGCGACCACGGCCGGTGGCGGGTGGCTGAACTGCTGC
>JBGSWT010000428.1:0-7265 GCA_041751815.1 Pseudonocardiaceae bacterium | reverse complement strand
GTCCACTCTCCGCTGACCGTGTCACGGCCGAGGACGGTCAGCCCGAGGTCGGTGAAGAAGTCGATCGTCGCGTCGAGGTCGCGGACGGCGATGCCGACGTTCTCGAGTTTGATGGGCATGCGTTGAACGGTATCGAGTCAAGGGAACCTGCCCCGGTCCGTCAAGCTCGCTGCTGCTGTGCCGCGAGGGGAACCTTCTACGGGAACATCGCAGGTCAAAACGGCTACGCAGATGAGGGTGTCCCATAAGACCCGTCCGGTAAAGATTCCCGCAGGGGTACAACAACCGGGACGCCAACGGGGCGCGAAGCCGAGATCAACCCCAAATCGTACTGATCGCGCCTGCTCTGGCAGGTCGATGCCGACGGCTGGAACATACTCGGCTTCGAGTACCTCAATGGCCACCACGCCAACCTCGCCCCCGGATCCGCCGAGCTGCCCAAGCTTGCCGACACGCTCATCCGACTTGGACAGATCCCGCCCCGGATGTGCCGCTCAGACGGCTCGAAGACGGCTGGTCAGACCTGGTCGACGACGGGACACTGACACTACTCGCTGGCGAGCACTTCACTGGCTGTCGCCTACTGCATCCGCTGGCGCGGTGTGGCCGGGCGGAAATGCAAAGACTGCATCAGTTGGCATCGCCCCAGCCGCTAACAAGGTCGGCCATCGCGTGGGTCACTAGCGCTCTGGCTTCGGCTCCGTACACTGCTGACTGCTGGAGCTGCTCGAACATCGTGGCGTAGAGGCGGATTTCGCGGGGCTGGGTGACCTCCAGACTGGCAGTGGGTGTCTCGACGCGGACCATGACGTCGTCATAGATCCAGAAGCCAACGGACGTGAACACCTTGCGGTACGCCGCCGCTGGAATGATGCCGAGGCTGACCCGGGGCAGCGACATCACACCGAGCAGGCGATCGAGCTGGCCAGCCATGGTATCGAAGTCCCCCACGCGTTCCCGAATCGCTTGCTCTTCGAGCACCGCCACGAAGCGGCGATCGCCGGAATAGACGATGCGTTGCCGCTCCATGCGGGCCTCGACGGCCGCGTCGAGGTCGTTCGGGGTATTCAGAAAATCGATGAAGTACGACAGCAGCGCCGCTGAGTACTCGGCTGTCTGGAACAGCCCGGGAATGATGTTGTGCTCATAGATCCGGAACAGCTTGGTGCGTTCATAGCGTGGCACCGAAGACACCATGAGGCGCTTCATGCCAGTGCGTGTCTGTCGCCGCCACTCCACATACATCGACTCGATGCTACGGGCGGCGGCGATCAAGTCCGGGATCTGGTCGTCGGTGCCGCACACACGGCACCAAGCCTTGATATTGTCTTCGGAGGGCGCCTGGCTGCCGTTTTCAATGCGGCTGATCTTCGTGTAGTGGCACCCGATGCCGACCGCCAACACTCGTCCCGTGAGACCCGCCTCCTTGCGGATCTCACGAAGACGAACGCCAAGAGCCTCCCGGGCCTGCTTGGCGGGGTTAGGTCGGCCGGTACTCACTGTGCGGGATGGAGAGCTTCCACACTTCCTCGAACGATGTCCGGCACAACTCAATCGCGCTGCGGTCCGTTGTCCTGTGCCGGTCTACCACGAGCCCGCTGGCGGCGAAGATCAGGAAGACCACGACCTCATCGTCGAACAACCAGAAGTCGTTGCCCGGTAGCGCCACCGTGGACACACGGCTTCGCGGAACCCAGCGGATGTCCTCACCGACTTCAACAAACGGCGGGGTTACCTCAAATGCCCACTTCTGATAGTCGGAGATCGGCTCGGACACGATACACGCCCGCCGGAACACTTTGCCGGCCTGCATTCCGGCACTGACCAGATCAAACCACGGCTGGAGCCAGTCGGTGTCATCCGGCTCACCAGCCTCCCACTTGCGAAGGTGCGGAATCTCTGCAGCCGTACCGTAAGAGTCTCGCATCTCTAAATGGAGCGCTTCCCGCCGGAATGACGTGAAGAGCGCATCAAACTCGTCATAGGTAATGCTGTCCATCTAGGCTCCGACCAGCGCCGCCACCGCGGACCGCGAGACTTCGACGCAGGTTTCATGATCGGGAATGGTCATCTGGCCCAGCGCCTCGGAGTCCGTCACGCGCCGCCCCCTGATGATGTAGTTGCCGTTCGCTGCGACATGCACGATCGGTGGAACCAGGTTGACCACATCGCCGCTGAGCCCGTCCTTGGCGAGATGGGCCATGAGCTTGGCCGGCACCTCAACGACCGTCTCGTCATCGGACACCGCGATCATGGCCAGGATCTCCGGATCGGTGACGATCCACCCCTGCACCACGTATGAGTCGCGGTCAGTGGCGAACAGGGTCGGTGAGTTTTGCGGGTAGGAATCCTTGCCCAGGAATGTCAGGTGCATCGCTGCCCTCCTGTCAGAGCCTTGCTGGTTGTTGCAGCCGACCTAGCTTCGACTACGGCCGCTGCATCCGTCAAGACTGGCACTCTGTTCACACCAGGTGAAACAGTCGCGCAACCCCCTACCTGCAGTGGGCGAGGTCAGCGCCAGCGTATCGGCGTCCGCGGCACGGATGGCCATCAAGAACTGCAACTTTCTACAACATCCTTGGTTGATCACCGGCGACTCTCTAACGTCACGACCCGGGATGGCCGCGGCGTGACGACCAAGATTCTGGAGAAGAGCAGCATGGGCATACCTCGCAGGGTCCATGTCAACGCCATGGCGGGGGTTAGTGCGACCGTGGTCGTGACAGTGGTGCAAGGCAAGGTATGGATGTCGATCTCACCGCCATTTACCTGGGAAGCAATCATGGAGCCGGGAAAGGTTGATGAGCTCTTGCGTGTACTGGGAGCGGCCCGGGAAGACGCAAAGAAGACGGCAACAGCACGAAGTGAGCGTGCATCCCATACGGGCAAGGCCGTCGTCTCGGCGGTCACGAGCGGTGTTTCTGCTGCTCAGATGAGCAACAGGGATTGTCGCGCCCAACATTAGGTCTGCGAGGTCTTCAAGTGCCGGTGGGGTCACCGTCGGCGGTGGTGGGGAACGAGTGGTGTTCGTGGGCAACGACCCATCGGCCCTGCTCCTTGCGCAGCCCGAGGGTGAGCCGGAGGCGGTTCGCCGGATCATCGGTGAGTTCCTGCGGTGTGCCGCAGCGCAGCAGGGCGTGGGCATAGGCGACGTCGTCGCCTGCGGTGACGTCGAGGGACACGATCTCGAATGCGGCGCCCTGCGCCTCCACTCGAAGAACGGTGGCCACGTCTCGCGATAGGCGGCGATGCCGCGGACGCCGTCATGTGGTGGTGGAACATCGAACATCACGATGTCGTCGGCGTGGTCGGCGAGGACCCTGTTCATGTCCCCGCTGTGCACCGCCGTGGCCCACTGGTTGATCAAGGCCCGGATCTGCTCCTCGTCCTTGGCGATCATGGCTCTCCTCCTGCGGGTCGCACCTGTCCTGTCGCCATGTACAACCCGCGGGAACGCGCGAACTCATCGCTGGGTCGGTCGCTGCTCGCCGATTTCGTCGGGGAGTCCGAACATCGAGAAGATCTCCGGTGTGAGGAAGGAGACGACCTCCGTGATCTCGGTGCCTCGCAGGGCCAGCAGATCGAGTGCCGCAGCGACGTAGGCGGCGCGGCCGTAGTCCCACATGTAGGTGCCGAAGGCGAGTTGGCCGTTGGCCTGTGCCGGCAGGAACCGCCACCGGCTGGTCAGCGGGCCGTCGACGAGGAAAGCACGAATGTCGTGGTGGCCCTGGTACCACTCGGTCAGCGGCGGCATGGCGTACTTCGCGTCCTCGCTCAGCATCGTCACGATGGCCTCGACGTCGCCGGTCTCCCACGCGCTCGCGTACTGCTGTGCCAAACGGCGCACGCGGTCGTCGTCGATGGAACGCATGGTGGCGTGCTGGCTTGACTCCGGCAGGCTGCGGTCGACGGTCGTGCGCGCGCGTTGCAGAGCGCTGTTGGCTGACGCGACCGTGGTCTCCAGGATCTCGGCCACCTCACGTGCCGAGAAGCCGAGGACGTCTCGCAACACCAGCACTGCGCGTTGACGGCCCGGCAGGTGCTGGAGCACGGCGACGAAGGCCAGTTCCACCCTTCCCGCGCCTCGTAGCGAGTATCCGGCCCCAACGGCGGCGAGCCGTCGGGATAGGGCTCCAACCACGCGGTCTCTACCAGAGGCGCCGCTCCTGGACCGACATCCATCGGGAGCTCACGCAGTCGCCTGGTCTCGATTATGGTGAGGCACCGATTTGTCGCGATCTTGTAGAGCCAGGCGCGAAAAGTGCCGCGGTCGTCGAATCGTGCCAAACCGCGCCAGGCCCGCAACAGCGTTTCCTGCACGGCGTCCTCGGCGTCATGGACCGACCCGGGCATCCGGTAGCAGTGAGCCTGCAGCTCGAAGCGAAGCGGTGCAACCAGCCGTTCGAACGCCTCGGGGTCGACCGCCGCGCGGCTCGAACCAGCCTCGGCACGGTCCACAACGCGGATCCTGCCGGATCCGTCGACCGCCAGCCGGATCACCTGGCGGCCCGTGATCGGCGCAGCCGGCCTCCGGGCTTGTAGACCGACAGCGCGGCGGCCGCGCCGATCATCACGACGTGGTAGAGGGCCATCAGCACCAGGGTCCGCTGGGCGGCGGTGTAAGCCGGGGTTCCGACCGATTCGGCGTGATCGACGGCATAGGCGAGCATCTCCGGAGACACCGAGACGGTAACCACGACGGTCGCCACCAGTAGCACGAGCTTGGCCAGCACCCACCAGTACCGGGTCAGGCGCCACTGGGTATCGAAGGACAGCACCAGCCCGGTGCCCAGGGTGAGCAGCGCGGCCGGGCGCGCCAGCCAGGTCACCATCAGCTCGTGCACCGCGTACCCGGAACGAAGTGTGGCTGGGTCGCTGCTATCGAGCAGAGCCACGGTGAGCACCACAAAGGTGGCGGTCACCCCCAGCCATCCGACGGATCCGACGACGTGCACCAGCACAAATGCCTTACGCCATCGCGGGGACAACCGGGATCGTCGGTGTCGGGATGCCCGTACCGGCCCGGCTGGCTCGCCGGTCTCCGAGACGTCGGATGGCGCGTCGAGGCGCTCGGTGGCCTGGGGTGTGAGCGACGTTGACATGACACGAGCATCGCCGCGCCGGGAGCACTTGTCGTCCGCCTCGGAGACCGTTGCGCACTACTACCCCGGTCGTAGCTAGTGGCTCTCAGCCGGGGACCGGGTCTTCACGCGGCTGTCCACGCCGGTCTCCAGCGCGTCGATCTCCGGGGCGAGCGCCACGCCGAGCGCGCTGGCCCCGATCAGCTCCCGTGCCGATGGCGGGTCACCGGACCTACTCCCGCGGGCGTACGCCAGGGACCGGGCGCACTCCAGCCGAGGTACAGCCGAAGCCACCGTGAGCTCGACGCGCTCGCCGCTCATGGCTGTGAACCTGAGACCGCGCGACGAGCAAACCCGCGCTCGACCTTGGAGGGGCCTCATGAGCTCCACACTCACCTCGACACGTCCAGGCCGCGACCGCCGCCTCGGCACCCGCACCCGGCGCGCCGTGCTGATCACCCACATCGCCTCGGCCGGTGCGTGGTTCGGTATCGACGTCGCTATGGCGGTGGTCATCTTCACCGCCATGACCGCGACCGACCCCGCAACGCGGGTGTTGTGCCTGCAGGCACTGGAGATCTTCACGGTATGGCCGCTGCTGGTCAGCGGGCTGCTCTGCCTGCTCTCCGGGATCGTCCTGGGCCTGGGAAGCAAGTGGGGAGTGGTCCGCTACTGGTGGGTCACCGTCAAACTCGTCCTCAGCCTCATCCTGATCGCGCTGGTGCCGATCGCGCTGCGTCCGGAAGTGACCCAGCTGGCCCGGCAGGCCCGGCAGTGGGTGGCCGGCGACCCGGTGACCTTCGACCTGTCGAACCTGATCTACCCGCCGATCGTGTCACCTACGCTGTTGCTCATCGCGATGACGCTGTCCGTAGTCAAGCCCTGGGGCCGAATCCGATCCGCCCGTCCGGGCAGGTTGGCGGCGCGCGGTGGCCGTGCGTGAGGCACGCTGGTCGCCCACATCCCCTGTTGAGCCAGCGCCCGACCCGATCTGTTACCGATCGCGCCGTGAACTCGACGTCACCGACGTGGCAGGACGGATACACGTCGATGACGTCGAGCTCACGGCACGTCCCCGGCTGCTCTCTCAGTATTTGAGCAGGTTCGCGTCGTCGACCGAGGCCGAGCGACGGGTCTTGAAGATCGCCATGATGATGGCCAGACCCACCACCACCTCGGCGGCAGCCACGACCATCACGAAGAACGCCATGATCTGCCCGTCCAGGGTGCCGTTGATCCTGGAGAAGGTGATCAGGCTCAGGTTCACCGCGTTGAGCATCAGCTCGATGCACATGAACACCACGACGGCGTTGCGGCGCACCAGCACGCCGGTCGCGCCGATGGTGAACAGCAGCGCCGACAGCAGCAGGTAATAGGTCGGCGTCACCTGCCCTCCTCCTCGGGTCCGGTGGTTGGCACCGGCCCACGTAGGGCGTGAGTATCAGGCTCGACACCGGCATCGATAACGCTGCGCCGGTCGTCGTCCAAGCGCTTGCGGGAGGTGGACTCCAGGAGCTCGGACAGCGACTCGGGGGCCACCGAACCGTCTGGCAGCAGGGCCGGGGTAGCCACCGAGTTGTTGGTAGCGAAGACGCCGGGGCCAGGCAGCGGGGAGGGACGGGGGCCGCGGATCCGGGACTCCACCCGCTGCCGCTGGGTCGGCCTGCCCTCCGTGGTGCGCTCGGTGAAGGTCAACACCATCGCGCCGACCGCGGCGCTGATCAGCAACGCCGAGGTGAGCTCGAAGGGAAACAGATAGTCGGTGAACAGTCTGCGGCCGAGATTGGCGACGTTGCCGCCGCCGGTGGTGTTGACTCCGATCAACCCCGCTGCGGTGACCCCGGTCAAGGCCCGGCCCAGCATCGCGACCAGCAGGGCGGCCAGCCCGATCCCGGCCAGCGCCGCGGCCACCCGCTGACCGCGCAGCACCTCGACCACCGAGTCGACGCTTTCCTTGCCCACCAGCATCAACACGAACAGGAACAGCATCATGATGGCGCCGGTGTAGACGATGATCTGCACGAATCCCAAAAACGGCGCTTGTTGGACCATGTACAGCGCACCCAGGCACAGCATGGTCTGCGCCAACCACAGCGCCGAGTGCACCGCGTTGCGGGCGAACACCATGGCCAGCCCACCGGCCAGCGCGAGCGGACCGAGGATCCAGAACGCGACTGTCTCCCC
>JBGSWT010000427.1:0-13096 GCA_041751815.1 Pseudonocardiaceae bacterium | reverse complement strand
GCGCGTCGCCAAGGCCGGCTTCGACCTCACCGGCGCTGCGGCGCTGCTCGTCGTTGTCGCTCCCCTGCTGCTGATTCTGGCCGCCGCGGTCCGGCTGCACAGTGGCCGCCCCGCGCTGTTCCACCAGACCCGCCTCACCAGGTCCGGGAAAGCGATGGAGCTGGTCAAGCTGCGTTCCATGGTCGACCACGCGGACTCCGACACCCGCTGGGCGGTGCTGCCCGAGCACACCACCTCGCTCGGACGGTGGCTGCGGACTACCCACCTCGACGAGCTCCCGCAACTGGTCAACGTGTTGCGCGCGGAGATGTCCCTGGTGGGGCCACGACCGGAACGGCCGTACTTCGCGGCGCAGTTCGCCCAGCAGATACCGCGGTATGCCGACCGGCACCGGATGCGGGCCGGCCTGACCGGTTGGGCCCAGGTGCACGGGTTGCACGGAGACACCTCCATCACCGACCGGATCCGCTTGGACAACCACTACATCGAGTACTGGTCGCCCTGGATGGACATGACGATCTTGGCCCGCACGCTGCGCCCCGTGTCCTCAGGAGGAAGCAAGTGAAGGTTCTGCACGTGATCACCGGCTTGGGCGTCGGAGGCGCGGAGCTGCAGTTGCGGTCACTGCTGCAGCACACCCGCCACCAATCCGACGTCGTGACGCTCTACAACCCCGGTCCGGTCGCTGCGATGATCTCCGGAGACGGGGTGCAGGTGCACGACCTGGCGATGACCCGCAACACCGAACTGTCCGCACTGCTGCGGCTGGCCCGGCTGATCCGCGCTGGTGGCTACAACGTGGTGCACGCCCACCTGTACCGATCCTGCATCTACGGCCGGCTCGCGGCCCGGCTGGCCGGCACGCCGGTGGTGGTCACCACCGAGCACTCCATCGGCGAGACCCACCTCGAGCGCAGGCGGATGACCCTCGGAGTGCGCGCCCTGTACCTGGGCACCGACCTGTGCTCCGACGCCACCATCGCGGTGTCCCTCGCGGTGGCGCAGCGCCTGACGAAGTGGGGCGTAGCGGCCCGGAAGATCGAGATCATTCCCAACGGCCTCGACTTCGGCCGGGTCGCCTTCGACGCCGGCGCCCGGGGCCGGATCCGCGGCGAGTTCAGCCTTCCACCCGACGCTTACGTCATCGGCGTGCTGGGCCGGCTCGATCCGATCAAGCGGTTCGATCTCGTGATCCGGGCTGCCGCGCCGCTGCTCGACGATCAGCACCGGCTGCTGATCGTCGGTGACGGCCAGATCCGGCCCGAGCTCGAGGCCGAGGCGCAACGCCAGGGCGTCGCGGATTTCGTGGCCTTCGCCGGTGAACGCCACGATGTGGCGGCGATGCTGTCCAGCCTGGACCTGTTCATCGCGTCCTCGGAACAGGAGACGTTCGGGCTGTCGGTGCTCGAGGCCCTGGCCAACGGGATACCCGCGCTCTACACGACCTGCCCCGCAATGGACGGCATCGTGACTGCCCGCGCCCGCCAGGTACCCGGCGAGGTCGACGGGCTGCGCCGGGAGATCGAAGCCGAACTGGCCCACGGGCGGCGCCCTCGCGAGGAGGTGCCGGCCATCCGCGAGCACTACGGCATCGACGCGGTGACCCACCGCATCGACGACCTCTACACCCGGCTGATAGCGGGCAAACAGCCCCGCCACCGACCGGACGAATCGAGGGCCGTGCCCGACTCCATTGGGCCCAACCCCACAGGAGGCAACCGATGATAGCGCTGATCACCGGTGGAGCCGGTTTCATCGGCTCGCACCTGGCCGAACACTTGCTGGACGCCGGGCACGAGGTCGTCGTACTCGACGACCTGACTACCGGCCGGTTGGCGAACCTGTCGTCGGTCAGCGGCCACCACCGCTTCCGTTACGTGCACGGCTCGGTGCTGGACCAGGAGCTGGTCGGTGCGCTCGCCGGTCAGGTGGACGCGATCTTCCACCTCGCCGCGGCCGTCGGATCCTTCGTCATCAGGGACCGGACGTTGCAGAGCCTGCACACCAATATCCACGGCACGGAGAACGTCCTCGCCGCAGCACAGCACAACGCGGTCAAGGTCCTGATCGCCTCCAGCAGCGAGGTATACGGCAAGAACACCAAAATCGGCCTGCACGAGGACGACGACCGGGTCGTCGGTTCACCGCTGCTGCACCGCTGGTCCTACTCCGAGGCCAAGGCGGTGGACGAGAGCCTCACCCGCGCCTACGTCACCGAGCTCGGCTTGCACGCGGTGATCGTCCGGCTGTTCAACACGGTCGGGCCCCGCCAGACCGGCCGCTACGGCATGGTCATCCCCCGGTTCGTGACCCAAGCGCTGACCGGCCAACCGCTCACGATCTTCGGGACCGGCACGCAGGTGCGGTGCTTCTGTCACGTGCACGACGTCGTACCAGCACTGGTGGCACTCATGGACCACGAGGGGGCCTGCGGGACCGCCGTCAACCTCGGCAGCACCGAGCAGGTGTCCATCGGAGGCCTCGCGCAGCGGGTATTGGCGATGACCGGCTCGGCCAGCGGCATCGTCCACCTTTCGTATGAGGAGGGCATCGGCCCGGGCTACGAGGACCTGCAGCGACGGGTACCCGATTGCACCAGGGCACGCGCGCTGATCGGTTTCCGTCCGGTCCGGACGCTGGACGACATCCTCCAGTCAGTGATCGCGGAGCAGGCCAGGCCAGGTCTGACACCTGCAGCGGTGCGCTGATGAGCACCGGCATCGTGCGGACCGGCTCACAACGCCTCGGCGGCGCAGCACCGAGCGCCAAGACGGCGGCAGGCAGTACGGCAACAAGCGGTAAGGCGGGCAACGGGCACACCCCGCAACGACCGTCGAGGAGGCGAAATGTGCTCACCGGGTCGGCCTTTCTCATCATGCTGTTCGTCGGCGCGTTGCTGGTCGTGGGACCACGGATGATGCCGCCGGACGGGCCTCCGGGCACCCTCGTGGTGGGCTCCTTGCCGTTCTGGAATCTCACTGAGGGCCCCGATGTCGTGCTGTCGAATCGGGACAGCTTCAACGAGGTCTCCCCGTGGATCTACGGGATCGCCCAGAACGGTCAGATCGTCGCGCAGGTGCCCGAACGAGCCGCCGAGACCGCCGCGGCCATGGAACGGCTGCGCAGGTCGGGAATCCCGCTGGTCCCGACGATCGCGAACGTGACCAACGGCCAGTGGGCCTACGAGCCGGTCGCGCAGATGCTGCACACTCCCGGCGCGATGGACCGGCACGTGACCGACATCGTCGCGCTGGTGCTGCGGGAGGGCTACGCCGGGATCGACATCGACTACGAGGATCTGCGGGCAGCGGATCGGGACGCGTTCAGCACCTTCGCGACCCGGCTGGGCGACGCACTGCACGCCGAGGACAAGGTTCTCTCCATCGCCGTGTTCGGCAAGATGACCGACGCCGGCGAGGACCAGCGCAACGTCGCCCAGGACTACGCAGCAATCGGTAGGGCGGCCGACGAGGTCCGGCTGATGGCGTATGACTACCACTGGTCTGCCTCGCCGCCGGGACCGGTCGCGCCGATCACCTGGGTCCGGCAGGTGCTCGACTACGCCAAGACCCAGATCCCTGCGGAGAAGATCGTGCTGGGAGTGCCGGTCTCCGGCTTCGACTGGGTGGACGGCCAGGGCGAGCCGGTGAGCTGGCTGCAGTGTTACGGACGCACCAAGGCCTACGGCGCCACCTTGGAGTACGACCGGCTCAGCCAGTCACCGTCGTTCAGATACACCGACGCCCAGGGGCGGGCGCACGAGGTCTGGTTCGAGAATGCCGAGAGCACCACGGCCAAGCTTGAAGCCGCGAAAGCCACCGGAATCCGCGGCGTCTACCTGTGGATGATCGGCGGGGAGGACGACCGCACCTGGGCGCAGTTGCAGCAGGTCCTGCCCGTGGAGACGACATCAGATCTCCGTACTGACAAGGCGCCCCGCTGATGTCCTGGCCGACGGTGGCAATCCTCGTCTTCGGAGTGAACTTCGTGCTGTGGTCAACCATCGGCCTGATCCGGCTGATCGAGGAGAGGTGGTTCCCCCGCCCGCGCCGGGCAACCGGTCCCTCGATGACCGTGGCCGACGTGGCCGTGCTCATCCCGGCGCACAACGAGGAAATGGTCATCGAAAGCAGCATCGAGGCGATCGTTGCCCTGGTTCCGCGGGAGAACATCCACGTGGTGTCCGACGGCTCCACCGATCGGACCGCCGAACTGGCCCGCCGGGCCGGGGTCAACGTCATCGAGACGCGCACCAACGTCGGCAAGGCCGGCGCCCTCGAGGAGGCGATCGAACGGTTCGGGCTGGTCGAACGGTTCGCCATCGTGCTGCTGCTGGATGCCGATACGGCCATCGACCCCGGGTACTTCGACGCCGGTCTTCCGCACTTCGACGACCCCGCGGTGGTCGCGGTGGCCGGCGCGGTCCGGACCCACTGGCATAGACACGGGATGTCGCTGATCGGCAAGGCGCTGGTCTGCCACCGGCAACGCATCTACGCGATCACCCAGCGCCTGCTGAAGTTCGGCCAGACCTGGCGTTACACCAACGCCACGCACATCGTGCCCGGTTTCGCCAGCATGTATCGCACGGCTGTGCTGCCTCGGATTGAGATGAACCCGCCGGGTTTGGTCATTGAGGACTTCAACATGACCTTCGAGATCTACCAGCAACGGTTGGGCAAGGTCGCGTTCACCCTCGATTCCGTCGCGGTGACCCAGGATCCCGAGAACCTGCGCGATTATGTCCGGCAGACCAAACGCTGGGTGCTAGGACTGTGGCAGACGGTGCGACGGCACCCACCGCGGTTCAACCTGTTCACCGCCATGCTCACGTTGCTTCTCCTCGAGCTGCTGACCAGCAGCCTGTTCTTCCTCCTGCTGCCGTTCCTGCTGATCGTCCTGCTGGTGCCCGCGGTGTACTCCGCCGTCTTGACCTGGCCCGGAATGGCACCGGTTTACGACACGGTCTCGGCGCACATGAGCCTGCAGGTGCTGCTGCTCGGGGTGGTCGGTGCCGACCTCGTGCTGACGTGCATCGTCGCGCTCATCGAGCGCCGAGTGCGCTTCTTGGCACTGTGGTTCTTCTTCCCCTTCCTTCGGGTGCTTGACGCTGTCATCGCGCTGTACGTGCTGCCGCTGGCATGGCTGCGGTCCACCGGGAAATGGACCAGCCCGGCCCGGCGCATGGTGGAGGTGCGACCCAAGCTCGGCGACCAGATGTTGGGCGGCCCGGTATTGGGCGGTCAGGTATTGGGCGAGCAGGTGAGCATGTCCTCGGCGAGGGCAGCGGAGTGAGAGCCGTACCGGGTGACGTCACGGAGATCGGGCATTGCCGCCCCAGGACACCGCCAGGCACAGTTGCACCCGTGACGTTCTTGCGGGTGCTGCTCGTCGACAGTCACGCGATGCTGACCGATGCCCTGACCGTCCAGCTGTCCACCGCTGAAGATCTGTGGGTAGTCGGTAGCTGCACGCCAGAGGATCCGCGCCTGACCGATATCGTCCACACGCTGCGCCCGGACGTGATCACCACGGACATCGGTGCTGCGGCGGCCGTTACCGGCGGGATGGTACGCAAGCTGAGTGCCGCCTGGCCCTCAGCACAGCTGGTCGTCCTGACCGGAAGTCACGACACGGACCACGCCGTCGCAGCGGCGCGGGCCGGCGCGGCGGCCTGGGTGTCCAAGGAGAGCTCGCTGGAGCACCTCCTGAAGGTGCTGCGCGCCGTACCACTCGGTCATGCCTTCTACCCACCGCGGCAGCTCGGTGTTGTGCTGCGCGAGCTGCTCGACGACGCCCGCCGCGCTCGTGACCACAGCGCGCGGCTCGATGTGCTCAGTTACCGCGAGCGCGAGGTGCTGCTGCGCATGGTGGACGGCCAGCCGGTGAGCCAGATCGCCGTGGAGTCGGTGGTGTCCACCAGCACCGTCCGGACTCACGTGCGAAGCATCCTCACCAAGCTGGGGGTGCGCAGCCGTCTCGAGGCGGTGAGCGTCGCTCGCGCCGCGGGTCTTCGGCCCACCGGTGATCAAGCCTGAGCGGATCGGCTAGCTTCACCACCGACCTACCTCCGCATCGGGGAGGATCACCCCATGCCTCGCCTGCCTGTGTTGCTGGTGCTGCTCGGTGTCGTGGCCGGGTGCTCGAGCCAGAGCACGCCGATCGATCCCGGCATTCCCCCCCAGAGCCCGGTCACCGGCGGCTCCGCGGCGCCACCGGGCACTCCGTCAGCTCCCGAGATCCGGGTCGATGTGGTGGCCTCGGGGCTGGAGCACGTGTGGGATATCGGATTCCTCCCCGGCGGCTCGGCACTGATCACCGAACGCCCGGCGCGGATCCGGCTGCTGTCGTCGACCAGGCCCGGCGCCCAGGTCACCGATGTCGCTGCCGAACTCGGTGACGTCTATGTCGCCGGGGAGGGCGGCCTGATGGGGCTGGCGGTACATCCCGACTTCGCGAGCACTCGCCGGTTCACCACCTGCCAGACCCATCAGGACGGTGACCGACCGGTGGACGTTCGGCTGATCACCTGGGAACTGTCACCCGACGGCGCGCGGGCCAGCCGGGTGGCCGACCCGCTGGTCGCCGGCCTGCCGCTGAACCCCTCCGGTAGGCACTCCGGATGCCGGCCCACCATCGGCCCGGACGGCTACCTCTACGTCGGCACCGGAGACTCCGCACGAGCGGCCATGTCCCAAGACCGCACCCAGCTCGGCGGCAAGGTGCTCCGGATCGACCTCAACACCGGCGGACCGGCGCCGGGTAACCCGTTCGCCGATTCCCCGAACACCGCGCAACGGCTCGTGTTCACCTACGGCAACCGCAACGTCCAGGGCGTGACGGTGCAGCCGGGCACCGACCGGCTCTTCGCCGCCGAGCACGGCCCGACCGTCGACGACGAGATCAACGTCCTGCGGGCCGGGGCCAACTACGGCTGGGACCCATCTCGTGGTGGCACCGAAAGCAGTTACGACGAGAGCGTTCCGATGACCGACCTGCAGCGCTTTCCGGACGCGGTCCCCGCGGTGTGGAGCTCAGGCGGTGACACCGAAGCGATCTGCGGGGCGGCGTTCATGACCGGTGAGCAGTGGGGCGAACTGCAGGGCCTGCTGGCCGTCGCCGCACTGGCCGGCTCCAAGCTGCTGCTGATGCGAGTGGACTCCGAGGGCAACGTGACCGGAGCCGGGCAGCTCCCCCAGCTCGACGGCAGCTACGGCCGGCTTCGCGCGGTGCGCCCGGGGCCCGACGGAGCGCTGTACGTCACGACCAGCAACGGAGACGACGACAAGGTGCTCAGGATCGCACCGGCCGGCACCTGACCGGATCGGATCCGCTCGGTGTGGGCGCGTCAGTGGCGCAGTTCGAACGGTGGCGGCGACGCGGTGCGTCGGATGGATGTTTCCAGGGTCTGGAGCATGTCATTGGTGGTGATGGAGTCCGGGTCGCGGTGCAGGGCCAGGCCCCGGCGGGCGAGTTCGGTGGCCAGCTGGTGTTGGTGGTCATCAACCTGCTCACCGCGGGCACTGTCTCGGACGGCGAGGATCGGATACCGCCCCGCGTCCAGGGCAGCCAGCGCCGAGCCGGTACCGGCATGGCTGATCACGATGTCGGCCGCACGCAACGCGGTGGCCAGCTCAGCAGCCGGCAGCCCCGGGGTGGCCTGAATCGACAGGTCCTCCACAGGGGTGTCCCCGGTCTGCCACAACACCTCCACCGGCAACCCGGTCGCCTCCTGCAGGGCGCCGTCGGGGGCCAGCAGCGGCGCCAGATGCTCGAACAACCGCCGGAACGGATACTGGGTCGCCGCGCCCACCGTCACCACCACCCGCACCACCGCACCGGACGCCCGCGCCAGCCCGACCGGTTCATACCCATCGAACACACTGCCGGCATAACCCCACGACCGGTCTGCCCACTGCGGGTACTGGGTATAGGTATGTACCTTAGGCACCCACTGCAGGACCCGCCCGGTCAGCGACGGCGCGCTCACCCGTGTTGCACTCTCGATGTAGTGACACTCCACACCCCGCGCCGCCAGATACGGCAAGTACCCCAGCGCGATCCCCGATCCGGTCGACACCGCCCTGGTCAACTTCCGGCGCTCCATCAACCGGCGCGCATCGGGAATACACCGCAGCACATCAGGCACACTGCGCACACCCACGTACGGCACGAACTCCACGTCGCGATCCGCCAACATCGACCGGCTCTGCTCGTTGGCATGGGTCACCCACACCGAGTCGTCGTCGGGCCCGCCATTGGGCGCGATCCGACCGGCCAGGCTGGCAAGCTGGGTGAGGTGCCCACCAGTTGTCGCGATGAACAGCGTGGTCATCGGTCCGCGTCCGGACTCGATTCGCAGCGATCAGCCACCGTTAACCCCATTCAGCGTCGAACACCGTTTCTCTGTCGTTCACACAGTGCAACGACAGTATGCAGCGCGTCACAACCCTACCTGCTCGGCTCGTCGCAGCGGATCGGTACGGTCGCGTCCGTGAATTCGGAGGTTGTGCCCGCCGATCCGCGCAGTGATCCCCGCTGGCGCCGACTGGCCCTGGGTCCACACGGCAGCGTGTTCACCTCGCCGCCGTGGATCGACGCGGTGTGTGCCACCTACGGCTTCACCCCGGCCAGCAGCATTCTGCTGGGCTGGGACGGAGAACCGCGCGCGGGACTGGCCTGGGTGCCGATCAGCGACATCCGCGGTGATCGGTTGTCCAGCCTGCCGTTCTCCGACCGGGCCGAGCCGCTGGTCGATGACGAGATCGGCTGGAAGGCTCTCGCCGACAGTGTCATCACCGCCACTGCCCCATTGACGCTTCGGTGCTTCGACACCGCCGTACCGGTGGGCGATCCGCGGTTGCGCCAGGTCGCGACGGCGGCATGGCACGGTACGCCGCTGGACTGCAGCATCGAGGAGATCCGCCAGCGGCTGTCCCAACATGCCCGCCGCAACATCACCATCTCCGAACGCGCCGGCGTCCGGGTCGAGGCGCACACCGGAGTGGACGCGGTGCGCCGGTTTCATGGGCTGCATGTCTCGCTACGCAAGCACAAATATCGGCTCCTTGCCCAGCCCTGCGAGTTGTTCGACCACATCTGGGAGGCCTTCTCCCCCGGTGACGCGATCGTGACGATGCTCGCGCACGCCGGCGATGAGGTGGTCGCCGGCGCGGTCTTTCTGACCTGGAACGGCGTGCTCTATTACAAGTTCGGCGCGTCGCGCCACGAGCACCTGGCACTGCGCCCGAACGACGCGATCTTCTGGGCCGGGATCTGCTGGGGAATCGAGCGCGGCGCCCGGCTGCTCGACTGGGGACTCAGCGACCTCGACCAGCCGGGATTGATCGCGTACAAGCGCAAGTGGGCGACCGAACAACGCACCATCGTGACGCTGCGCGCCGGAGGGGAACAGGCCCGCACCGGTTCCGACGCCGGCCCGATGCTTGCAGAGCTCACCCGGCTGTTCACCGACGACTCGGTACCGGACGAGGTGACCGCACAGGCTGGCGCGCTGCTGTATCGCTACTTCTGCTGAACGTGCTTACCGGTGGTCCGCGCCGCCCGGCCATGCGGTGTCTTGCCCCATGGCTTGATCACCGAGAGCCCGGTCGCCGCGAGCAGCAGGATTAGCGCGAGTGACCTCACCAGCAATGTCTGCATCTGGACCGGCTCACCGTCTCCGGCGATGATCCGATCCAGCCGGGGCAGCATCAACGCCAGTCCGGTTGCGGTCAACGTGAGGGCGATCCCGCACTTGGCGAGCACCCACCAGTGCCGCACCAGGCCCCACGGGGTGGACAGCGCGAGCACCAGCCCAGTGACCAGTGAGGTGAACACAACCGGGATCAGCACCCAGGAAGCCAGCGCGCCCATCGCGGCGGCAATGCCACCCTGCACCGCCGGGTCTCCGCTGGTCAGAGCGGTTACCTCCAGCGCCACCAGCGCGCCGTCGAGTCCAAGCCACCCGACGGAGACCGCGACATGGACAGTGAGCAGGGCCGCCCGTGCCCGCCGTGATAGTCGTGGGATTGCGAAAATCGACACAGTGATGGCCGTCAAAGCTTCCCCCAAGCTGCCAGCAGACGATTCGTGCTCAGCGCGCGCCGTGCCCCCTCAACAAGGTCGGCACAGTTCGCATAAGGATCGCAAGATCCGTCCAAAAACTCCAGCTACGTACATAGGTGAGATCTAGTTCTAACATTTCCAAGGTGCCCATTGTGCTGCGCCCACTGACCTGCCAGAGCCCGGTGAGACCGGGCGGAACGTCGAAGCGCCCGGCGTATTTGGGCGGGAACATCTTCGCTTCCCAATCCAGGCACGGGCGCGGCCCGACCAGCGCCATCTGCCCCCGCAGGACATTGATGAGCTGGGGAAGCTCGTCAGCGCTGGTGCGCCGCAAGATCGAGCCGAGCCGGGTCACCCGCGGGTCACCGTCGATCTTCCAGCTGCCGCCGACCGAGGTGTCCTCACCTCGCAGCTCACGAGCGATCAGCTCCCGATGCTGGGCATCGGAGCCGCCCACTCGCATAGTGCGGAACTTGTACATCGTGAACGGTCGGCCCCCCCGACCTATCCGCTGCTGGCGATACAGCGCCGGGCCAGACGTTCCCAGCCGGATGGCCATCGCGATGAGCAGCATCGGGATCACGAGCACCAGCAGCGCTACTAAGACCACCGCGAGGTCGACCGCGCGCCGGGCGGCCGGTTCCCAAGGAGCGGGTAAGCGCATTTGTTCAACGCCGCTGGACACTGAGCCTCCCCGTAGTGATTGCCATCAGCATGAAAAGCACGTCCCCCGTGCCTCGGAGCGTCAGGTGCGGATCGATGACGGTGAGCATGATCACGAACCACCAGCAGACCCACAATGCTGAAGCCGCGACACCAACCGCGCCCGGTTGCTCCATGAGTTCCTGGCTCCGGCGCAGCACCGAGACCGCTAGCCAGACGAACGCGGCCAGCAGTGGGATACCGCCGACCCAGAGCAACTGCAGGTAGCCGCCCTCCAGGTAGATCACCTCACGCCACCTCTCGGGTGCTGGCAGCACCGAGTTGGGCGACACTCCGAGCAGGACGTTGATGAAGTCGAATCGCGGTAGATAATGGTCGGACAGGTTGTTCCAGCGACCGATCCAGCTGCGTGGCACCCCGTAGTCGCTGAATCCCTGCAACCGGCCGATCAACGCCGGCGCGCCGAACGCGAGCGCGAGTGGCACCAGCCACAGGAACCGCATCGAGCCGCGGCGCACCGTGCTGAAGCGCCACAGGATGACTCCGGCTACCACGACTGCGGAGATCCAGGTGGAGAACTGGCCTGCGGCCAGCACTCCCGCCCCCAGTACGGCTCCCAGTACCAGCCGCTCCCGGTACTCCAGCAGTCCCCGAACCGCGCAGCAGACCACCAGGGTCAGGCAGATGATGATGTAGTCCCCGGTGGCCAGCGGCGAGCCGAGCGTCGTGGTGCCCCGCTCGGCGAGCGCAGCCGCGTTGCTGTCAGGCGTCCACACGGCCTGCAACATCGCGACCACCGGACCGAAATGGAGGGTCTGCAGGATGGCGATCACCGCGACCACGGCCCCCGGCCAGATGATCAACCGGAAGCACCGCACCAGCTGGGCCTCGGTGCTGACGCTGAAGCGCACCAGCAGGTAGATGGCGACGAGCTTGCAGACCGGCAGCACGGCCGCCAGGTCGGAGGTCACCGGCGTCTGACCGCGCAACATCAAGGACAGCAGCGGCCACGCCGTCGACATCAGGAGGAAGACACCGATCGGGATGTCGAGCTTGTGCAGCTGTAGCGGAATCCGGTCGCCGCGACACCATCGGAAGTAACCACCGGCCAACGCCCCGGCGATCAGCACCGCCAGCAGCGCCTCGTTGGGGCGCACCAGCGGGATCAGATTGCCGCGGTCGATGCCGGCAATGATGGGCAGGGTGCCCAGGTAGGCGTAGGTCGCGAAGATCGGCTGGTACGCCGCTGCGGCGAACAACCCGATCAGGGCCAGTGCGCCGATGACCGCGAAGGTGATCAGTGGTCCGGCCACCACCGCGAGAACCCCGCCGACCACGGCGCAGCCGGCAGCTCCCAGCCCAAGCCAGCCGCTGATCGCCGGGATGAGCCAACTCCCCCGGGAGGCGGGCTCGCCCGAGCCGGGGCCGGGATCGGGGCTGGAGGCGGGAGTTCGGCTGGAGCCGGGCGGAAGCGTTTGGGTCATGACCCACCACCGATCCGTCGCGGCATCGCGACACGAAGTGCCAGGACGTAGACGCCGAGTGCCACGACACCACTCAGGGCAAGAAGTGCGAGCTCACCGAGCCGGCCGATGCTGGTGACCTGCTGCAGCCACCACGCTGCGGCAGCCACCGGCACCGTCGCGAGGGTGGCGCCCAGGGCACCGGCAAGGGACCGGGATTCGATGAACCGCTCAGGGCGCATCGCCCGGCGCAGCGCAACCAGCACAATACCGGCGGCCGCGAGCTCACCCGCCAAGATGGCTCCGACCAGCCAGATCAGGCGTGACCCATCGGCGGGCATCAGGAGAGTCGCGGCGGCGACCACCAGGATCACGCCGAAGGAGGCCTCGCTGGCCCGCCGCGGGATGCGGTCGTCGAGGCGCGCGAACAACGCCTGACGTCCGATGTCGTGCACCCCGCCGACCAACTGGGCAATCGCCACCACCCCCAGGCAGGTGGCGAGTACCCCGATCAGAGCCGCATCCCGCAGTTCGCCATTGGCCAGGATGTTCGCGGTGGGCTCGGAGAGCACGCCGAGCAACACCAGCAGCGGCAAGCTGGCGATGACGGCGTAGGTCAGTCCTTGGCGCCACGCCGAGCCGAAGGTGGCACCGTCATCGCGATGGGCGGCGTGGGACAGCCCGGGCAGGGCCGCCATCGACACCGCACGTGCACTGACGTAGGACAGCGCATAGAAGACGGAGTAGGACAGCTGCACGACGAAGACACCACCCGGCACCGTGCCAGCCAGTGCAAGCAGCACGAACATCGCCGCGGCCGGCCATGCCGCCACGCCGACGGAGCGCATCAACCGGCGGGTGACCGCACGCACCTCGGGGTCATGCCGCCAGCGCATCGACGG
>JBGSWT010000426.1:0-1815 GCA_041751815.1 Pseudonocardiaceae bacterium | reverse complement strand
CAGACCCACGAGATCCGCCAGCGTTTCACTGCCCACTTCGAACGGTCCGCGCACACCGTGGTGCCCAGCGCTTCGTTGCTGGTCGATGATCCGAATCTGCTGTTCGTCAACGCCGGCATGGTGCCCTTCAAGCCGTACTTTCTCGGCCAGGCGACGCCTCCCTACCGCCGCGCGACCTCTATCCAGAAGTGTGTGCGCACGCCAGACATCGATGAGGTCGGAAAGACCACGAGGCACAACACCTTCTTCCAGATGGCCGGCAATTTCTCCTTCGGCGACTACTTCAAGCAGGGGGCCATCGAGCACGCCTGGCAGCTGGTCACCGGCTCGATCGACTCCGGCTGCTATGGCTTTGATCCAGACCGCATCTGGGTCACCGTCTACGTCGATGACGACGAAGCCGAGCAATTGTGGCGCACGGCCGCCGGGATACCGGCCGAGCGCATCCAGCGCCGCGGCATGGAGGACAACTTCTGGTCCATGGGTGTGCCCGGACCGTGCGGGCCCTCCTCAGAGATCTACTTCGACCGCGGACCTGAATTCGGTGAGCCTGGAGGTCCGGTCGTCGACGAGGATCGCTTCCTGGAGATCTGGAACCTCGTTTTCATGCAGGACGAGCGGGGTGAGTCCACCGGGCCGGGTAAGGGTGACTTCCCGATCCTGGGGCCACTGCCCGCGAAGAACATCGACACCGGGATGGGCGTCGAGCGGGTGGCGTTGCTGCTGCAGGGCGTGCCCAACGTGTACGAGACCGATCTGCTGCGGCCGATGATCACTCGCGCCGAGCAGCTCTCCGGGCGGCGCTACGGGCAGGATCCGACCGACGACGTGCGCTTTCGGGTGATCGCCGACCACGCCCGCACCAGCGTCATGCTCATCGGCGACGGAGTGACACCGGGCAACGAGGCACGCGGCTACGTGCTGCGCAGGCTGCTGCGCCGCACCGTGCGATCCGCGCGCCTGCTCGGCGTGACCGAACCGGTGCTTGGCGACATCGTCGCGGTGGTACGCGCCACGATGGGCCCGTCGTACCCGGAGATCGACACCGACTACGAGCGGATCGAGGCGATCGCCTGCGCCGAGGAGGAGGCGTTCCTGGCGACGCTGTCGTCCGGATCGCGAATCTTCGATCTGGCGGTGGCGCGGACCCGTCAGGCCGGTGGCTCGCAGCTGGCCGGGGATCAAGTCTTTCAGCTGCATGACACTTATGGGTTCCCCATCGACCTCACCCTGGAGATGGCTGCCGAGGCCGGCTTGTCCGTCGACGAAGCGGGCTTTCGTACCCTGATGGCGCAGCAGCGACAGCGGGCCAAGGCCGACGCCACGGCCCGCCGCTCCGGGCACGGGGATCTCGGCGAGTACCGGTCCGCGCTCGATGCACACGGCCGCACCGACTTCCTGGGCTATACCGATCTCACCGCCGAGACCAGGGTGGTCGGTCTCATCGTCGATGGTGTCGGGGTACCGGCAGCGGGCCAGGGCAGCGCGGTGGAGGTGATGCTCGACCGCACCCCGTTCTACGCCGAGGGTGGTGGCCAGCAGTCCGACACCGGCCGCCTGGTCGGCGACGGGTTCGTCGTCGAGGTGCTCGACGTGCAGTCCCCGGTGGACGGTCTGTCGGTGCACCGGGGCACGGTCGCCTCGGGTGAAGTCCGGCTGGACGCCCCGGCTGTTGCAGAAGTGGACGTCACCCGCCGGCAGGCGGTGGCTCGGGCGCATTCCGCGACGCACCTGGTCCATGCCGGTATCCGGCGGGCACTGGGCGCCAGTGCCGCGCAGGCCGGCTCGCTCAACGCCCCTGGCCGGCTGCGTTTC
>JBGSWT010000425.1:0-3320 GCA_041751815.1 Pseudonocardiaceae bacterium | reverse complement strand
AGCGACCCTGGCGCAGGAGTACATGACCGAGCGCGCTGCGCCCGGCAGCGACCCGCAGGGGGTCTGACGCCAAAGCGGCCGACCGCAGAGCCTCCCGGGCCGCGACATGACCGAGACCGGCATCACCTAAATGCAGCAGTGTCTCTGCGGTGATCTGGTAAACCTGCGCGGCCAGGTCGGCCGCCCGGCTCATGTCGGACGCTGCGGCTGCGTGCGTGACGGCCGTCGCCTCGGTCAGTAAACGAGGCAGCATCGCCGCCAGCAATCCGTACCGGGTGGCCCAGAACAACCCCCATGCGTACGTGACAGCACGGCTGAACTCAGTCAAATCAGGCAGATCAGCGCCGTCCAGCTCACCCAGAAGATCATCGACGCTGGTCAGCGCATTGCGGATGGCGGACATCCGCTCGTGATCGCCGTGAGCAGCCACGACCGGACGCGGGGGTCCGAGCAACGCGGCCAGGTCCACGCCGAGCGCTGCAGCGATGCGAGCCAGGGTGACGATCGAGGCGGTCTGTCGACGACCCTGTTCCAGTTTGCGGATGACGTCCACGGAGACCTCGGCGGCCACGGCCAGGTCGTGCTGGGTGTAGGTGGGTCGGCGCAGTTCGCGGATGCGTTCGCCGATGGTCGGGTCGGTCATCCTCCCTGCACCTCCGCCGGGATGTGGAACCCTGGTCGATGTTCCACTTCCAACGGTAGTGCCTGGACATGCGAACAGCGCCCCGGTCAGCACCCAGGCTGGCGACAGCGGCCCCGGGCCAGAGCACCACGGAGGTAAGTGGTGCACCGAGGGCGCATGAGTTCTCAGGAGCTCCGACGACAACGGCCCCGTCGGTCAGCACCAGGCAGGGCCGTCTCGCTCTGGCCGCCAGGCTGTGTCGACCCAGGGAGGTGCCAGCGCCGTCATCATCACGCGGGTGCGTCCCCCGTGGCTGGCGCCACATCGTGCACCAAGCTGTGCACCGGATAAGCGCTGCTCAGACACCCTATAAGTGCACAGGGGCGATCGTGACGCCTCGGTCCGGAGAGTCCCTCGCCAGCCAACAGGACTGACCGCACCGCCAGGCTATGAAAACGCCTCACGCGAGCTTCACGGAACAACCATCTCGAGGACAGCAATCGAACATTCAAACTTGTTGCAAAGTTGCGACCATAGGTAGAATACTTCTCAACAAGTTACAACGTTAGGAAGGACTCACACGATGCTTCAGATCAAGCTCGGCCCTGGCAAGATCATCAAGCCCCAAGAGGACGAACTCCAGCCCGGGCGCCCCCGACTTGGCTACCACCCAGACCTGTCCGAAGAGGAAGCCTGGCGTATCGGGCGCGGAACCTGGGTGCTCAACGCCGACCGCACGCTCGACCAAGACGAGGTCCAGGTGATCAGCCCTGACGACACGATCCTCGCAGTCGCCAGGCTCACCGGGTTGAGCAAGCACGGGAAGCGACGGATGCTGGAGGGCACGCTGTTGGCTGGCAACCCTCGGGTCGGCACCAAAACGACCACCCCGCACACATCGCGCAACCCGGTCGCCTATGTCTGACGAGTCCGGGCCGTCGAGAGTCGATCGTCGGGCAGCGCATCCGACGTCATCACCTGGGACTGAGATGTCAAGCATCAGTCGAGGTCGGCTCAGAGGATGGCGGCGGCTTCAGCACTGTGGGGATCGGCTGTGTCGAGCGGCACGCAGTGGACTCACACCATGTCCTCGCAGGTGAACAGGTGGACCGGACCCCCTGCGGAGACGGCCGGGCTCCCGCCGCCTCGGCTCCAGAACGCGAATTCAACGTCGCGATGTGGCTCGGGGAGATAGCTGAGCTTGGCTCGCAACACATGCACGTCACGTTCGCTCAGCGGGCGGCTCTGCCACCTGGCTTCCCCGACCAGCCTGGTGCGCTCGTCGAGCAGCCCCAACACGTCGACCTCGGCCAACTCGTCACGCCACCACCGACCAATGGTCATCCGAGCCGGGAGCTCGCCAGCCTCGACGAGCCGAACAGCGTGCCCCCGCGCCGCCTCCTCGAACACTCGGCCCAGGTGGGACTGCCAGCGTTCGCGGACCCGTTGTTGCACGGCTCCGCCCTGGCCACCCTCAACGAGGTCGGCGTCTTCCCGTAGCACCGCGAACCAGAACGCCAGGTAGGGATCCGTGATCTCGTACAGCGGATCCGCGGTGCCAGGCGATCCGTGCGGCCGGACAGCACGCACGTAGCCGGCTCGACGCAGCCGGTCCAGCGTGTAGTCGATGCGCTGTTGGGCGCGGCTGGCGATACGCGACCGGCGGCGAGTACCCGCGCCGAGAGCACCCAGAACTCGCTCGTAGCCGCCTCGCCAGTCGAGATCCTCGCTGAGAATGTCCATCGCATCGCGGAGCAGCAGCCCGCCGGACGTGAAGGCGTGCTGGCGCAGGTTCTCCTCAGGCGACGCCCCGGGATCCCATCGCTGCAGGTGTAGCGGGTAACCGCCACATGCAGCAAATGCCTCGACGTACTCGGCCGCGGCCAATCCTGGCAGGAACGCCCGCGCGTCGATGAACGAGAACGGGTCGAGCCGACGCTCAACCGCGGCCCTTCGATGCAGCCCTCCCTGGGGGCCGAGCATCTGCTCCATGACGGACACCGCGGAGCCGCTCAGGGCGAGCAGCAGCCGGGTCCCGGCCGCTCGGGACTCCCACACCGCGGAGAGCAGATCGGCAAAATCAGACCGACCGGCAAGCAGCCGGGGAGCTTCGTCCAGCACGACGAGCAGGGGCCGCTCTACGGCCATCCGCAGGGTGAACCGGAGCGCCGCCTCCCAGTCTGTGAAGCCACCACCGATGAGGTCTGCGACATCCTCGCCGAGCTGCTCTCGCAGCGCCATGGCGTAGCGGTCGACCTGCCGCTGCTCGCTGTCCTGCCGGGTGGCCGTGAAATAGACGTGCCGCTTCCCGTCGGCGAAGTGCGTCAGCAGGAAGGTCTTGCCCACCCGCCGGCGACCCCACAGCACGACGAGCTGAGGCTCGGCCCGTTGGGCAGCCTCCCAGGCTTGCTTCAAGTCGCGGAGTTCCCGAGCGCGGCCGATCAGCTGTGTCACCTCGACCTCCGTACTCCAAACTGCTTGTAGTACAAGCTATTTGTACCATGCTGGCAGTGTCTAGCGGCCGCCCATGCCCAGGACAGCGCCAGCTCCAGAGCGCGGCCACAGGCGCGGTGATGATCCGTTCGTCGAGTGGGAAAACCGCGGAACGATCACACAACGATCCGCATCGGACGGCCGCGGCCGTCCGGCTCACCGCCCAATGTCTGGGCGGTGCCGGCGGCGAACCGCTGCGCCGACC
>JBGSWT010000424.1:0-5083 GCA_041751815.1 Pseudonocardiaceae bacterium | reverse complement strand
CCCGGCTGGACCCCGGCGCACCCGGCCAGACAGCCGGGCCATCACCATGCTCCCAGCCACGATCACCGTCCGCACACGAACCCGAAGATCATCACAGGGTCGGCCTCAGGTGCGAACTACCTCATCTCCCTGGCATTGGAGATCGGGGTGCCGACGTTGTTCAGTGATGCGGAAGGCAACATCGCCGGTGGCGTTATGCGCGGGTCGCCGGCGGACCCCGCGCGGTCGGAGAACCTGTGCAGGTACGGAGTCTCCATGCGCGAGAACCGGGAGGTCCCACGATCGCCCGTCCGGTTGATGGCCGGGCGGGCCGGGCAGGGAACGCTGAGGCGGCAAGCTGAGATGAACGAGCGTGGGAGGTCTGACAGCCCCGTGGTACCTGCTAAGCCGCCGAGCAACGCCGGTCCACCGGCCGCGGAGGTGGTGGAGGGAAGGGGGTTGGCCACGGGGGAACACGACCAGCACGACACGCCCCGGGCACAGAGCCGGACCAGGCGTGTCACGCGCGCTGGATCGTGTGCGCGAGGTAGCACGACAGGACAAGGGAGCACGGTTCACCGCGTTGCTGCACCACGTCGACGTCGCGCGTCTGCGGGTGGCCTACTGGGCGGATCCGCCCGACGGCCGCGCCGGGCGTGGACGGGCAGACGTGGGAGGCCTACGGGCAGGACCTGGAGACGAACCTCCACGACCTGCACACACGGCTGCACACAGGACGCTACCGGGCGAGCCCATCACGGAGGGTGTACATCCCGAAGGCGGACGGGCGGCTGCGGCCGCTCAGCCGTCGCCACGCTGGAAGACGAGATCGCCCAGCGGGGGTGTCGTCGAGGTACTCAACGCCATCTACGAGGTGGACTCCCCTGGGCTTCTCCTACGGTTTCCGGCCAGGGCGCAACCCGCATCACGCGTTGGACGCGATCGCGGTCGGGATCGAACGGAAGAAGGTGAACTGGGTGCTCGACGCGGACATCCGCGAGTTCTTAGCTGATCCGCCAGAATTTCGGCGTGGATCTGTTGCTGTAAAAAGGAGCAGACCTATCCGGAGATCCGGGCCCAGGCGGCCCGGGCAGGTGTGACCATCTTCTTCGGTGATGAGGCGGCGGTCAGGGCCGATCACTACGGCGGCACCACCTGGGCCGATTGGCCGGACACTGATCGTGATGGCCACGGGCGAACGGAGCTTAGTTTCAAGGGGTCGGTGCACCACCTCTTGACTTGGGACCCTCGTGAGGGCTCACATCGAGCTATAGGGGCAGGTCAGGGACCTGCCCGATACACGGGGCGTACTTACGAGCCCTCACCCCAGGTCAAGTGGCAGTGCACTCACCGGCTGACATCAAGCCCCCCTCTACGTCCGCTACGGCACCGACTACGCCGATCTGCCTGAAGCGTTCCTCAACCTCGACATCTTGCTCGACCGCCACGGCGAGGACGCCCTTGAGGCCATCTGGACCGAAGCCCAGCTGTGGGCCGCCGAACCTCGCCGTCTGCATCGCTTTTACACCGTCGACTACCTCGCCCGCCTTCTGGCCTCACCTGGGGCCTGACGCCGATGCGGGCGTAGCACTCGGCGGCCCCTGTGCGACCGGCGGACGGGCACGACGTCCCCGCCAGGTTGTGTGGTCGGACAGGAGCCTCGGCGCGCTCATTTCTGTTCATGACCGGGACGCGGTGGAGCCAGGTGATCTTGCAGCTCGGCGTGCCGGAACTGGTAGGTCGATCCGACCACGCGCAGCAGCCCGAGCCGGTAGGCGTCCTCGAGGAACGTCATCGGCCGCCAGGGGAAGCGGCGGCGCGTCGCCAACCATCCCGACGCGAGAAGGAACGCGGGTGACGGTCCATTGGTGAGACTGGCGCTCAGCCCGACCGTCAGCCCGGACGCCAACCCAACTGTCAACCAGGCGGTCGGCCCGGCGGTCGGCCCGGCCGTCAGCTCGAACGCTAGTCCGAAAACCAGGCCAAACACCAGCCCGAACACCACCCCGAACACCACCCCGACGATCAGGAATTCAAGGACGATCCGTGCTCGATCACCCCGATAGCTGCTCATCGGAGATGCCGCGCGCCGGGCGACACTCGCGCTGGTGAGGAAGTCCCTCAGCCCGTCCGCCAGGCCGGCCGCCAGCCACACTGCCAGTCCGGACGTCAGCCCGAACGCCACCCCGAACGTGAGCCCGGACGTCAGTCCGAATGCCACCCCGAATGCCACCCCGACCGCCAACCCGACTGCTCGGCCGAACGCCAGTCCGCCTGCCAGTTCGCCTGCCAGCCCACCTGTCAGACTCTGCAGCAGCTCGCCGAATCGCTTTCGGAATCGCAGGTTGGCATGCTTCGGTACAGCGTTCAGCGTGCTCTTCAGTCCGGTTGTCAGCCCTGCCGCCAGTCCGGCCACCAGCCCGAACGCCAGCCCGGCTTCCAGCCCGACCATCAGTCCGAACGCCAGCCCGCCCACCAGTCCGACTGCCAGTCCAGCCGCTAGTCCGCCTGCCAGCACAACCACCAGCCCCAGCGTCAGCCGTGCCCAACGTGCGGCGCGGGTAGTGGGGAAGGTATGGGGGGCGAGGCGCCACCACGACCAGTCGCCGGTCTCGTTGTCCCGGACTTCCACAGCGAGAGTCGTGAGCGATCTCCGCATGTCATCAGGGTCATGCTTGCGCCGGGGTTGCAGCGGCGAGGATGGGTGGCCGTCGGTCCAGCGACGAGAGGCTGGGGGTCGGTTGCGGATCGCGGCGGGGATGAGCTGATCCAGCAGGTGTGCCTGCAGGGTGGCGTGTGCGGCGCGGTCGGGGTGGGTGTTGTCGACCAGCGCTGTGGGGTCGCGTCGTCCGTCGATGTAGTCGATGTAGTCGATGTAGTCGATGTACACGGTGCGGATCAGCCACAGTCCCAGTGGGCGGGCCGTGACCGCGGTCAACTCCGGCGCGGTCCCTTCCTCAAGATGGGTGAGTACGTCGGACCAGGTCGGGCCGGGGTGGGGTGGAAGGTGGTGGCGCAGATAGGTGGTGGCCTCGTCGGGGCGCAGCGGTGCGGCGTGGATGACTGCGGCTGCAGTGAGCACGTCGGAGGTGTGCACCGCGGTGGTGAACTCGGTGTTGCGGCTGGTCAAGACCAATCCGACGGTCGAGCCCAGGGAGGCGTTGAGCGCTGTGATGATCTCACCGCGGCGGTGCTCGGTGACCTCGTCGAGGCCGTCGAGGATTGGCAGCAGGTGTCCGCGCCCGAACAGCGTTTCGGCGGTGTCTACGCCGTACTCCCGCAGGCCGGGGTAGTCCTGGTTGAGCCGATCGGCGAGCCAGTACGCAAACCGTTGGGTCTGCGGGTCCCAGCCGACCACGGAGAACAGCACCGGTACCGGCTCCTCCGCGGGTGGGTTCGTGAGCAGCTCCAGGAGCAGCTGCACCGCCAGGGTCGTCTTACCCGATCCGGGGCCGCCGGTGATGACCAGCCTGCGGCGGGCGAGCCTGCGGAACTGCGCGGCTATGTCCGGCATCTGGTCGCTGCGTCCGGTGAAACCCAGTCCTTGCGCGGCGATCAGATGTGGATGGTCCATCACCGTCGGGTCGGCGAGCGTCCAGTGCACCGGCATCGGTTCCGGATCATTGAGCCCACGCCTCTCGGCTTCTTGCCGCCACTGGTCGAGCACCCAGCCAGCAAGGGCATCGCGCGCGGCGACCAGCCCGGCGTCGGTGACCGGTGCCCGACGCCAGCGGCGCAGCGGTCCGGCGATCTGCGCATAAACCGTGCTTTGATCGACACGTTGGTCAACGGTGATGTTTCCCTCAGCCCTGGTGCGGGTGAGCTCCACCGCCGAACGAAACGTCGGGCCCTTTGGACTCGCGGCAGGCTCGGGCCGGCCTACCGCAGCTAAGGGCGGTCAGGACCGCCTCCGCCCCGACCCGCGCGGACGTCGTCGATCTCGATCCCGCCACGGAAGGTGCCGTCGCGAACCCGGACGCCGGTGCCGTCCGACTCGACACGGCGGATCCGAAGGAACTCCGCCTGTACCCGCTCCAGATCGATACCCGGGATGGGACCGACGACGCCGTCGTGGGCTCGGACCTCATCGACCACACGCCGTGCTGCCACGAGCAGCTCCTCGTCGGCGCCGGCGCCTGCTTCGGTCAGGTCCTCGTGCAGCGAGTCCCGCTTGGCCTCCGACTCGGGCTTCTTCTCCACCGGGGTCACGTCCACGCCGCAGTAGCGTCGCGTGATCAGCGCCTTCAACGCGGCATAGACGTCGGACACGGCTACCGCGGCGGTGTCCTTCGCCCCGGCCGCCGCGCCCACGGCGACCGCTGAAACGATCAGTGTGATCGGATCCACCCACAGATCCTCTCGACGATCGTCCACCGTGGTCAAGTCGTGTCTGCGCTCTGGTACGGCGAGCAGCCCGGCCGATGCGATGGCCAGCTGTGAGAGGGCCGAGGAACGACTCGATCCAGGACCTGTGTGCTCGCTTCCGGCAGAAGACCCCACCGTGGACAGCCACAGCCGTGAGATCACGTCCTCGACCGCAACCACGGCGCGTCGGAGGCCTGGGTAGTGGGTGAAGTCGTTGATCCATATAACGCCGGGGCGTCTCGGTCCGTCCACCGCCGGGTTGGTTCGGTCGGGCGCGGCGCACGGTCGCGCCGTGGCGTCGGTAGCCGCTGAGGGATCAGGCGGCCGGAGCGACGGATACCTCAAGGGCTATCGTCTGGCTGTCGCTGTCGTACTCGTCGGGGTCGCCCTCCAGCGCGAACGTGATCGCATCCAGGCACTGATGTTCGGCTTCTTCGCGCTCGGCTGTCCCGCCCCCGTTGATGCGCAGCGCAGGCACGCGGTAGTGCCAGGTGTTCGCCTCGTCATCAAAGTAGAACTCGGCGCGCAGCGTGGTACTCATGTGATCATCGTCCTATAGCTTGCGCAGCTCAGCAAGGGTGTAGCCGTAGTCCTTGGCGATCCGGGCCATCGCAGGACCACCCAGGTCTACGTCCTCATAGTAGGCCCAGATGCGCTGCCGGTCGTCCTTGACGAGGACACGATGCGACCCGCGGCGACGCGTCTCGGTCCACCCGTCACGCTTCAGCGCGGCCAGGAC
>JBGSWT010000423.1:0-3123 GCA_041751815.1 Pseudonocardiaceae bacterium | reverse complement strand
GGCTGGCGCTCACGGCGGCCACGGCCGGGGATGTCGACCATGCCTGCGCGGTCATGTGCTCCCTGCTGGAGGAGGTGAAGGTGGTGGACTCCGCCACCATCCGAACGGATGTGGCGGGCCTGATGCGCGTCCTGACCTCCTGCAACAGCTACCGGCCGGTGCGCGAGCTGTACCCGCGGCTCACCGCGGCCATGCACACCCCGAGTTGACGGACGGAGCCATGCCGGGAATCTTCATCAACTACCGGGTCGGCGACGGGGACGGCTACGCAATTGTCCTCAAGAACCGGATGTCTACCGAGTTCCACCGGGACCTGATCTTCTTTGCCAGCAAGTCGATCCAGCCGAGCAGCGATTACACCATCGGCCTGGTCGACGGAGTGCGGCAATCCGACGTGGTACTCGCGATCATCGGCCCCCACTGGCTCGATGCGAAGAACGGGCGCAGGCGGCTGGACGATGAGGGAGACTGGGTTCGCCGGGAGCTCCTTGAGGCGATCAAGTGGGATATTCCGATCGTGCCGGTTCTGGTCTCCGGCACGAAGATGCCCGCAGAGGAGGATCTTCCGAAAGACCTCGCCGTTCTCGCCAAGACCCAGTACCGCAGGCTCGACTATCGCGAGGACGAGAGCCACCTCGCCGAGCTGGTGCAGAAGGTGCACGAGCTGGCGGAGGATCTCGCCGAGGCCGCAGCGGAACGCAGGCGGGAGGACGAGGCGCCTCTGCTTCCTGCGCCGAAGTCCGAGCAAAAGCTTCAGACCCTTCCCGAACGGCTGCGCAAGGCGGCGAAGTCGTTGGCGCAAATGGTCGAGACCGATCTGGAAGCCGAGCTCAGGCAGAGCCGGTTCGACACCCCTGGACCGATCGTCACCTGGTCGATCACCGACGGCTCGGCGAAGCACAAACCCGTAAGCGAGATTGCAGAAGGTTATCTCGATCTAGCGGGCCGTCGAATGATCTTGCTGGGTGATGCCGGGGCGGGCAAGACAACGGCCGCGATGTTGCTCGCCCTGGGTGTGCTCAGGAAAAATCTGGAACACAAGGTGGGCGTTCCGGTGTTTCTTCCGCTGTCCTCCTGGGACGTTCGCCGGGAACACCTGCTGGCCTGGATGGCGCGGCAGCTCAAGGAGAGCTACCCGAGGCTGGCCGTGCACGGACGGAGGGCAGCTCTTGACCTCGTGCTGAACGGCCGGGTGCTGCCGGTTCTCGATGGGCTCGACGAGATTCACGACAACGTGCGGGCGCGGGCGATCGCCGAGATCAACAGTGCATGGCCGCCCTACCGCCCCTTCGTGCTCACTTGCCGGACCTCCGACGAGCACCGCGTGCTCGGAGAGAGCGAGATCGGACGGTCCGCGACAATCGCGCGGCTGTCTCCGGTGGCGCCCGACAACGCCAGCCGGTTTCTCCGCGATGTCCTTCCTCGCCACCGCCTTCACCTGTGGGAGGACGTGTTTGCCTGCATGAAGAACGACCCGGCCGGGCCGCTGGCAACCGCCTTTTCCTCGCCCCTCACACTCTGGTTGGTCAGACGCACCTACGCCGACGGACCAGAGGAACCAGCACGCCTACTCTCTTTCACCGACCACCAAGACATCAGGGACCATCTCCTCGACGGGCTGCTGCCAGCCGTGTTCGCCGAGCGACCGCTGGATCCGGGGGATCGGCGCAGGATCGGGAACTGGGGCGTCGCGAAGGCGACGGATTGGCTCACGGTGCTGGCACGCTGGCTGATCAGGATGGACACCACCGACCTCAAATGGTGGGAACTTTACCGAATGGTCTCACATCGAGCCTTCGCCATGCTGAACGTCGTCGCTGCCACAGTGCTCAGCGCTCCGCTGCTGGCCTGGCACTGGGACGGACTGGATCCGATGACTCTGCTGATCTGGTCGGGCGCAGGCGGTCTGATCCTTGGGGCAGCGATCGCCGTGGTCGTGCCCAAGGGCGGCAATCCGCTGCCGGTCCGACTCGGCTTCCGCAACCGGGTGAAGCCGAAGGATCTGGCGGCGGGGCTTGTGATCACCTTGGGCGTCGGTGCGGTGGGCGGGCTGACCACGCATCTGCTGTCCGACGACGCCGCGTCCTCCCCTGCACTGACCATGATGGCCGGGGCGGTTTTCGCGCTACCGCTGGGAACCCTGCTCGCCATAGTCGGATCGCTGCTTCTCGCGGTGTCCGACGAGGCGCCACCGGAGCCGATGAGCCCCCGCGTCACGTTGCGAAACGATCGCGCCGCCGCGTTCACTGCGGCGGGCATCTTCACCGCGGGCATTGGGCTTCCGCTGACGGTACTGGCCCCGGAGGGTCCAAGTGTGTTTCCGCTGTTCTTGGTACTGGCGCTGGTCATCCTGATGTTCCACGCCTGGGGCCGCTACCGGATCATCGCCACCGCGCTGGTGCTGAGCAGGCAGCTGCCCTGGCGGCTCAGCCGGTTCCTTGAGGATGCCTACGCGCTGGGGGTGCTGCGCAAGCTCGGGCCCGCCTACCAGTTCCGCCACCGTGAGCTGCGGGACCGGTTGGGGATGCAGGAGTCCGAGATCGTCCGGAGCCGTGCGGCGCCGTTGGAACACGGCGGTGACCGCCTCTTGCCTGGATAGGTGCGACCTACAGAGGCAACGAAGGGCCGTTCTGGTGGCTCATCAAGGACCTCCGCAGACCAGCGCGGTAAATACATGTTCTCTTCAGCTAACCGCAGCATCAGATCACACAATGCGTTGGGAATGAGGACATTGGCGGCAGTGCCGAGTTCACGGCAGTTACGTCCTTGGGGGGCTGGTCACGAGCCCGAAGATCTGCGCACACGCCATAATTCGGCCCCTGAGCACCGCAGTCTGCATCCAGACTGCGGTGCTGGATCATGGGGTTATGACTCGGGTGCGGATGATAGCGTGGGTACACGGGCGCGTGCGGGGGGTGGGGTTTCGCTGGTGGACCCGATGCCGGGCACTCGAGCTGGGGCTGGTCGGCCATGCGGCCAACTTGCCCGATGGGCGGGTCGAGGTGGTCGCCGAGGGACCACGGGAGGCATGTGAGCGGTTGCTTGCTGCGCTGCGCTCCGGGTCCGCGCCCGGATCCGTCCAGCAGGTCACCGAGCGGTTCGCCGACGCCCGGGGTGGCATCA
>JBGSWT010000422.1:0-12038 GCA_041751815.1 Pseudonocardiaceae bacterium | reverse complement strand
GCCGCGGCCGCAGCGCGCGCCGCAGCCCGGTGGCGCGACGAACAGCCGCTGCCTCTTCCAACCAATCCAGGGGTCCACCCACGGCCAACGAGCCTACGACGCACTGACCGGCGCCTTGCCGCAGCCGCCACCTAGCCTCACTGCCCTGGCATCGATGCCTGGCCAGCTGGGTCTGGAAGCACCAAGCCGCCGGGTAGTTGATCGTCGGGTACTGGCACGAATCGGGCTGCGTCTCCCGCGGAGTCGAGGACTAGCAGCCGGGCGGTGCGGATGTCCAGGAACAAGCCCGCGACCTGAACCTGGCCGCTCGTGACGGCATCGCGTACCGCAGGGTGCATGCTCAGGGTCTCTATCTGACAGACCACGTTCACCATGGAGAGCTGGTCCACCTCATCCCGGCCCTCCGCGGCCGCCGCAACACCAACGGGGTGCCCGCTGCGCATGGCCGCCAGACTTGGCCTGCCCCACCGCAGCCATCGGCCCAAGGCCCCCGTGACGGCCCTGTTACTGAGCAGACCGTGCATCGCCGCGCAGCCGGAATGCCCGCAAACCAGGATCGTGGACACCTGGAGGTGGTTCACCGCGTACTCCAACGACGCGGCAACCGACGAGTCGGACTTGTACCCGGGCGGCGGCACCAGGTTGCCGAGATTGCGTACCGTGAACAGGTCCCCAGGCCCGCTGCTGGTGAGCATGTTCGGCAGCACGCGGGAGTCGGCGCAGGTCAGGAACAGTGCCCGGGGACGTTGCCCGTCGACCAACTGTTCCAGGTGCGGTAATACCTCGGGCGCCGAACGTCGGTGGTACTCACGCACCCCGGCGAACAGGGCGTGCAACCCACCGTGGTCGTGGTCGGTGTGCTGGACCTGCCACACCGACCACGGTGAGAAGGCGCGCGGCAGCGCAGGCATCTGCACCCGCCGGGCCGGGGCGTCACTGTCATCGCCGTTGCGGCGGGCCGGCCCCACCTCGTCCACGACGACGGTGCCGCCGTTGGCCTCATGCTGTCGCTGCCACGTGACAAGGTTGTCGTAGGCGGCGTGGTCCAGGAAGTCGACCACCATCTCCACGACGACATGGCTACCGGCCGGCACCTGCGCCAGCACCCGGGTCAGTCTGGGCACGGACAGGAAGCTCAAGGTGCCCTCGACCACCACCCGCCAGCAAGCGGGTTCCCCCTCCGACGCCGGGCGCACCTGCTGCGCGTGCACCACCGACCAGACCACCCGGCGCAACACCAGCAGCAAGGACAGCCCCAGCCCGATGAGCACGCCCTCCAGCAGGTTGAGGAACACCACGCCGGCCATCGTGATCAGGTAGATCACCAGCTCGCCCTGCCGGTGGGCCGAGCGCAGGTGCGCGAGTTTGGTCAGACGCAGGCCGATCACCACCAGCAGGCCGGCCAGCGCGGCCAGCGGGATCAGCTCGATCAGCCCGATGAGCAGCACCGTGAACAGCAGTACCCACCCGCCGTGCAACACCGCCGACGCACGGGTCCGCGCTCCCGCAGCGACGTTGGTGGAGCTACGGACGATCACGCCGGTGATCGGCAGGCCACCCAACATCCCGGACACGGTGTTGGCCGCACCCTGACCGACCAGTTCCCGGTCAAAGTTGGTCTTCCCGCCTTTGCCCATCTTGTCCACCGCCACCGCGGACAGCAGGCTCTCCACACTGGCGATCAGTGCCACGGTCAACACACCGATGAGCACGCCACCCCACATGCCACCCGGCACGTCCGGCAGGCTCAACGAGTCCAGCAACGAACCAGGCAACACGACCCGCTCGGGGTCGAACGCGAGCAGCGTGGACAGCGCCGTCACCCCGACAATTGCCACCAGTGGCGCCGGGACACGCGGCAACGGGTGCGGCAACCGCGGCCAGATCAGCAGCACAGCGATCACCGCGAGGCCCACCATCGCCGCGTGATCGTGGATATTGGCGAGCTGGCCGGGCAGTTCGACGATGTTCGTGATCGCGTCGGTGCCCGCGGACCCACCGAGCAGCACGTGCAACTGACCGAGCGCGATCGTGATCCCGATGCCTGCGAGCATCGCGTGCACCACAGCCGGGGAGATCGCCAGCACCGACCTGGCCACCCGGCTGATCCCGAATACCACCTGCAGCAGCCCCGCCGCCACGGTGATGGCGCACGTCACGCCCCAGCCGAACTTCGCGATCAGATCGGCCACCACCACAGTGAGCCCGGCGGCCGGACCGCTGACTTGGAGTGCGGATCCGCCGAGCAGGCCGGCCACGATCCCGCCGACGACGGCGGCGATAAGCCCTGCCATCACCGGAGCGCCGGTGGCCACCGCGATCCCGAGCGAGAGCGGCACCGCGACGAGGAACACCACAAGCGAGGCCGGGAGGTCGTAGCGCAGCACCGTCCATGCGCGGTGGGGCACGGCAGGTAGCGAGACACGAGCCAGCGGCGGGGGTAGCATGCGACGGCCTCCAGGTCGGCGATGGTGCGAGCGGTCGGCAACGGCCCACCAGCTGCACGGTGCATCGCCGCGCTGCGATACCCCCACGATGGCCGGACCGTCCGGGGCGGCGGACGTCATTGACCGTTACTGAGCTGTTCCTCCCCGTCACCACGATCGTCCAGATCCAGTATGAAGTCCAGGTGAGGCGCGGGTGAAAAAAGCTCCATGATCACTCTTTCGGCGTCGGCACCCCGCTATCGAACAGCGGCTGGCCGAGGCAGCTGCGGCCAATGAAGTCGTGCAAAGCGTCAGTGGTGGGCGCCATCACCCGGCAGGCAAGCGAGTCCCGGAACCGTCGCTCCACACTGAGCTCCTTGCGGAACGCGGTGTCGCCGCACAGCTTCAGTACCCCGTCGGCGACCTCGGCTGCCGCCTCTGCGGCAACCGCCTTGACCTCCAGCATGCGAAGCGTCGCATCCTCTCGCCCGGTGTCCAGGGCGGCCAGGGTGTCTTGCAGGAATGCCCGAGTGGCGTCAGTGCGGATGCGCAGCCGGGCGAATGCCGCCCGGGAGATCGGCTGCTGCGCCAGTGTCTGATCGAGATGCTGCAGCCGGGTGCGGGCGAGGTGCGCGGTTGCCTCGGCGATCAACGCCTCCATGACACCGAGCGAGAACGCCGCAGTGAGCACCAGGAAGGACGGCAGCGCGGTAGCCAGCGCGATATCCAGCCCCGCACCGTCGTCCCCCAGCCGGGCGCCCGCGGGGACGACCACGCCCACCGCCGAGACCGGGCTGGAGGCGCTGCCGCGCACGCCCAGCCCATCGAACTTGCCCACTCGCAACCCGGCCGCACCACTGGGCACCAACCACAAGGTCATCGCGCCGTCGCCATGCAGTGGCCGACTCGACCATACATAGCTGTCGGCGTGACCGGCCGAGGTCACCCAGCTCTTGCGGGCATCGAGTTGGACGGCGTCGCCGTCGCCAGCGGTGGCCGTGCCCACCGGCGCCCAGAAGTCGCTGCCGGAGCCGACCTCGGAGAGGGCCAGGCTGCTCACGTGGTCCCCGCGGGCGATCAAGCGGCGGACGTCCTGCGGTCCGTGCGCTTCAATGGCGGCGACGGCCGCGTAGTGCGCCAAGATCACCATGGCCGTAGAGCTGCACCGGGCGGCCAGCGCCTCGACGACGTGTGCGGCCGCTGCGAGTGACTCGCCACTACCTCCGACTCCGGGCGCGCTGATCAGGCCGAGCAGCCCAGCCTCACCCATGGCTTGGACGCTGTCGCGTGGATACGCTCCGGTGCGGTCGATCTCGGTGGCCTGCGGGCCGACCGTGCGCTCGACAACAGCCGACAGCATCGCCTGGTAGCCCGTTGCGGTCACCGGAAACTCTGGAGCACTCATGAAGTACAGGCTGCCACGTCAACCGGCGGCGACTGCGGCGAGCACCCCGCGCGTGATCCGCGCAAGGTCGTCGTCGCCCGTGATGTAGGGCGGCATGGTGTAAATGAGATCGCGAAATGGGCGCAACCAGACTCCGTGAGCCACCGCGGCGGCGGTGGCAGCGGGGAGGTCCACGGGATGGTCGAGCTGCACGACGCCGATCGCTCCCAGCACCCGGACGTCGACCACACAAGGCATCTCCCGCGCCGGTGCCAGCCCCACCCGTAACCCCGCCTCCAGGCGCCGCACTTCGGCGGGCCAATCCTGTTCGAGCAGCAGGTCGATCGACGCCGACGCCACTGCCGCCGCCAGCGGGTTACCCATAAACGTCGGCCCGTGCGCGAGCACCGGAACCTCGCCACCCGAAATGCCTTCAGCGACCCGCGAGGTGCACAGCGTGGCGGCCATCGTGAGGTAGCCGCCGGTAAGCGCCTTGCCCACGCACATCACGTCGGGGCTGACCCCGGCATGGTCGGCGGCGAAGAGCATCCCGGTGCGACCGAAACCGGTGGCGATCTCGTCGAAAACCAGCAGCACGTCGTGCGCCAGGGTGATCTCGCGCAGCACGTGCAAGTAGCGTGGGTCATGGAAGCGCATCCCTCCCGTGCCCTGAACCACCGGTTCGACGATCACCGCGGCCAGCTCGTCGGCGTGGCGGGCCACGGTGTCGACCAGCAGCTGCACGTACGCCGGCTGCAGCTGCGTCTGATCAGCAGCTCCGCGCTGGGCCGGCGGGGGCGGCACGAAAATCTGCCGCGCAAGAATGTCTGTCCACAGCGAATGCATGCCGCCGTCGGGATCGCAGACGCTCATCGCCCCGAAGGTGTCGCCGTGGTAGCCGCCCCGCCAGGTGAGCAACCGGTGCTTGCCGGGTCGCCGCAGCGAACGCCAGTACTGCAGGCACATCTTGATCGCGACCTCGACCGACACCGAACCCGAGTCAGTGAAGAACACGTGCTGCAACGGCTGTGGAGTGATCTCCACCAGCCGGCGCGCCAGCCGTACCGCCGGCTCGTGGGTCAGGCCCCCGAACATCACATGGCTCATCCGGCCGAGCTGAGCCCGCACCGCGGCGTCGAGCACCGGATGGGCGTAACCGTGGATGGCCGCCCACCACGAGGACATCCCGTCCACCAACTCGGTCCCGTCGGCCAGGTGCAGCCGGACCCCGGCGGCCGAGCGGACCACCAGCGGATCGATCCGACCCGGCAGCGACCCGTAGGGATGCCATACGTGCGCGCGGTCCACGGCGAGCAGATCCGGCACCGAGTCCACAGCTCGCCAGCCTACGGTCGCTGCCGATCAGGCCATCCTTTGTGCACACAAAGTCACCGAAGTAACTGAATGTACACGGTGTAACACTCTGCGATGAAGCGACGATGACAAGCAGTACAGGATCCCTCCGGGGATCTTGTGGAGTGGGTCCTCCGGGACCACCAGTAGGGGGCAGCAGGGCGCGGTCAACCGTCTGGGATGGATGCGGATCCGCGTTCTTCCCTGGCACTGGGGGAGAGGACAGCCCAATGGCAGCACGTTGGCGACCATGTGCATTCCGCCGCACCACCGACCTCGTTCGTATCCCATGATCCCACGACACCGGACAAGCTCGCCGATGCCGCGCAACCTCGCAGCGAGCACCGTTGCTGCGTGCGACGAATACCCCGACATCCCCGAACAGCCGGCGGTGGCCGGGCGTTGTGCTCCGAACGCGATCCGGGTACTCCTCGTCATCGACCTGAGTCTGCTTCGCGGGGCGCTCGCCACGCTGTTGTCCAGCGAGGACGACATCGAGGTGGTCGCGGGAATGGCATTGGGCGAGAAGGTCATTCCCACCGCACTGCGGTATCGACCCGATATCGTCGTGGTGGACGTCGACCAGAGCGGACCCGACGTACTCGCGATCACCAAGGCGCTGAACAAGCAGCTACCGGAATGCCGAGTTGTCGTGCTGGCCACAGCGCGACGGCCAGGCCTGGTCCGTCGAGCACTGGATGTACCGGTGGCCGGCGCGGTGGACAAGGACGCCCAACCCCGGCGGCTGCTGGCCACCATTCGCCAGGTCGCCAAGGGGAAGCGGACCATTGACCCCACTCTGGCGGTCGCCGCGATCGGGGTGGCAGGTAGCCCGCTGACACCTCGGGAGCTCACCGTTCTCGACCTTGCCTCAGGCGGGGCGTCGCCGACCGAGATCGCCCAACGGCTGTTCCTCAGCCGCGGCACGGTATGCAATTACCTTTCACGCGTCATGACCAAGCTGGACGCTCGCACCCGGATTGATGCCATTCGCATCGCTCACGAGGCGGGCTGGATCTGACAGTTGGGGTGTTGACGGGCCGGCTACTGGTGTGACGCCAGGAGTTCCGGCCCGTCATCCCAATGATGGACCAGGTCGCGGTACAGCGGTGCAGTTGCGAGCAGCTCGCGGTGGCTACCTGACACGACTGTGGTGCCACCACCTGGGGTGCCACCACCTGGGGTGCCACCACCTGGGGCGCCACCACCTGGGGCACTGTCCATCAGCAGCACCCGATGTGCCCGCATTGCGGAGCTGATCCGGTGCGCGACAACGATCAAGGTGCCACCACGTTCCGCGAGGACCCGCTCGACTCGCTGCTCGGCGATCGGATCCAGGTGACAGGTGGCCTCGTCCAGGATCAGCACGGGCGCTTCGGTCAGGTGCGCCCTGGCCAGGGCGAGCAGTTGCCGCTCGCCGGCGGATACCATGCCGGAGTCGATCGCGGCATGGTATCCGCCGAGGCGGGTCACCACGGAGCGCAAGCCCAGCGCGTCGACCGCGGTGTCGAGCTCAGCTCGGGTCGCTGTGGGATGCAGGTAGCGCAGATTCTCACCGACCGTCCCAGCGAAGACATAGGCCTCCTGCGGGATCACCACCCGGTGACGGGCAAGGGTCTGCGGGTCAAGGTCGGCGACCGGCAGCCCGCCCAGGCGGATCTCACCCCGCTGCGGGACGTGCGTTGCGGCGATCAGCCCGGCCAGGGTGGACTTCCCAGCCCCGCTGGGCCCGACGATGGCCAGGTGCTGACCTTCCGGGATTACCAGATCCAGCTTGTCCACGACCGGTTGGGCGTGGCTGCCATAGGAGAAGGTGACGCGGTTGAGCACCAGGCGATGCCCCGCCGGCGCGTGCTGTTGCGGTGCCCGGGGTGGCAACGGGCGCTCACCCGCCTCCACCAGCCGATCCAGGGTGGCCACCAGCTTCAAACCACCGATCCCTAGCCCGTCAACCAGCGCCTTCAGCGCCGGCAACAGGCCTTGGGTCAGGTAGATCAGGCCGCCGGCGATCGTGCCGAGTGTGGCGCCGGTCGTCAGCAGCCAGGGTGCGGCCACAAGCAAGCCCACCACCGGTAGCCAGCCACCGACCGCTACCGACACTGTGCGGATCGCCGCCATCCGGGCCAGCGTCCGTTCCGCCTCGGCATGCGCGTCCACCTGCTGCTGCACCTTTGCGCAAGCTCGGTCTTCGGCGCCGCAGGCAACCACGTCGCGCAGGCTGCGGGTGACGGTGCTGGCCGACTCGGCGACCCCTTCGTCGGCAAGCACGTGGGCTCGCTGCCGGGCCATCATGGAGCGCAAGGACGCCACGAAAAGACCCAGACCGACCAGCAGCGGCGGCAGCACCAGCAACCCGACGATCCCGGTCAGTGCGGCCATCCCGATCACTGCGGCGACCGCACTCACCACGAAAGTCCGGGTGAGCAACAGCAAACCGGCGAAGGTGTCCCGCACGACCTCGACCTGGTGGGTCAGCCGGGCGACCGCGCCCGAATCGGGCCGGCCGCCGAGCACCGTGGACCGCTGCAGGGCGCCTCCCACCACGCGCTGCACCAGGTCGTCACGGAACGGCTCGACGATCTCGGCGAGGATCCGGTAGACGTACCGGGTGGCCAGTGCCCCGGCCAGCACCGCCACGGCCAAGACACCCAACCACACCAACCCGATCCCGGGACGGCCGGCGAGGAATCCGTCGTCCAATGCGTGGGCCACTCCGTAACCGGACAGCAGCAGCGGCAGCATCTGCGGCACCGACCAGGCAACCAGCCGGGCAAGCGCGCCGGGATGGCGGCGCAGCGTTGCGAGCAGCACTCGAGGCACGGTGTCCACAGCTGGGACCATGTCGGTTGTGATTTCGGGGGTCATCGGGCTGCCGCCGATACTGCGGGCAGGCTCTGCGTTGTCGCAGGTGCGGCCTCGGTGCCGAAGAGAGCCCGGTAGCCCGGGTCGCGCCACAGGTCGGTATGCGGACCTAGGCGGCGCAGCCTGCCCTGATCGAGCCAGGCGACCAGATCCGTCCGGGCGGCTGTGGCCACCCGGTGCGCGATGATCAACCTGGTCTGTCCCCCACCGCCGGTAGTCAGCGCGGCGCCGACCTGCTGCTCGGTCACAGTATCGAGACTGGAAGTGGCGTCATCGAGGATCAACAATCGGTAGGGGTGCGCGAACGCCCGGGCCAGGCCAAGCCGCTGCACCTCACCTCCGGACAGCGGGGCCGCTGCCAGTTCGGTCCGGTACCCCTGCGGCAGTCGCTCGATGAAGGTGTCCGCACGAGCGGTGGCGGCGGCTCGACGGACCTTGTGCTCACTGCGGCTGCGTGAGCCGAAGTTGATCGCGTCCTCGATCGTGTCACCGACCAGTGCGGGACGCTCGAAGGCGAAGCCCACCGCGCCGCGCAGCTGTTCCCGGGACAGGTCGGGCAGCACCACCCCGTCAAGGAGCACCTGCCCCTGATCTGGATCGGTGAGCCTGCCGGCCAGTGCGGCGAGCACCGACTTGCCCGCACCGGAATGGCCGACGACGGCCACCGTGGCACCGGCCGGGACGGTGAGGTCGAGCCCGTTGATGACCCTTTCATCGGCGATGGACACCCGGACTCCGCGGAACTCGAGCCGGCCACCCCCGCCGTTGGCGGAACCAGAGTCGGGCAGTGTCGCGGCACCGTATGGGGTGACCGGCTCGGTGAGCACCTCAGCGACGCGCCGACCACCGGCCCGGGCTCGGGTGAGCTTGTTGAAGAAGCCCACCGCCGAGCCGATGCCGGCGGCCATCACTGCATAGCGGCTTGCGGCGTAGAGCTCCCCGACGGTCAGGCGGCCGGCGACCACACCCAGCCCGGCGACACCGACGACGACCAGCTGCAGCAGCGGCCCGATCAGGGCGGACTGGCTGGCCACTTGAACCTGGTTGTGCCACATCCGGGCGCCGTGGGTGCGCAACCCGTGCAGTGGCTGCAGGATCCGTCCTCGCTCGCGCTCGATGCTGCCTGCGGCGGCGATCGTCCGGGCTCCAGCCAGCGCATCGAGCAGCCGGGCAGCGATCTGTCCCTGGCTGTGCAGGTAGTGTCCGATGGTCTCGGAGTTGTCGCGGACGAAGACCCGCAGCAGCCCGGCCATCGCTACCAGTCCGGCCAGCGCAGTGAGCCCCACCCACGGGTCGATCAACACCAGTGCCACGATGCCGCCGATCGGAGGGATCAGGCCGGCACCGATCATGACCGCGGTCACTCCGATTTGCCCAGCTTCGTTGGCGTTGCGAGTCACCCGGGTGGTGAGGTCTCCGGGTTCGAAGCGACGAGTGGCTGCCGGCCCGATCGCGACCAGGTGCCGGACCATCGTCATGCGCAGCCAAGCTGTGCAGCGAGCGTTACTCGCTCCGATGGCGATGTCGCCCACCACCTTGCCGCCTACCATGATGGCGATCAGCCCCGCGCAGGCGAGGAGGGTCCAGGTGATGTGGCCCCCACCGGGCAGTGCGTCGAGAGCTCGGCCGAGTGCGGCGGGGAGCAGGATTGCCGCGCCTGCGCTGACCAGAGTGACCAGCGCCAGTACCCATGTCCACGGTCCACCGCGCCGGCCTGTCGAGAGCAGCAAGCGGTCTGCTTGTCTCCACGTCGAATCATGCGAGCCCGCAGGCGCCCCAACCGAATCGCTGTTCACGGGTCTCCGCATCGTCGCTACTACCCCGACATGGAGACATATCGGGGTCCGAGGCGCCCCCATTGGCCCGACATGTCTCCATGTCGGGATTCAGAGGTGAGCTCTTCTGATCTAGTGGATTAATTGGGTGGTCCGGGGCAACGCCGGCTGCCCCGGACCACCCGGTGACGAAACCTCAGTGGCTGCAGAGCAGCAGGCTGAGGCTGCTGCTGTCACCGTCGCAGTGGTCGTCGCAGTCGTCGCCGCGGCCGCGGCCGGACAGCTCCAAGGACTGCAGGTCGAGAAGTGCCATGTATTTCACCTCCCTCCGTGCATCGATGCGGACACAAGACCGTTCCCCCCCGACAGAACCGCTGGCACGGGGGCAACGTGCGGCGCGGACTGCCGGGATTCAAAGAGGAACGGGAGACCAACGGGGTGCTCGTGCACAGCCGCACCCAGTGCAAGCAGGACACCTGCCGACCCGCTCGCCAGATCCATGGACAGCCGCAGCAGCTGTTCACCGGGAAAGGCGAGCTGGCCCTGATAGTCGACGCGGTGCCAGTCCAGGCGTTGGATCTGGGCGGCGACCTCCTGGTTCCAGACCGCCTGCCCAGGTAGATACGCCCGGCTGAGATACAGGATGATCCCGGCCCGACCACTGAACAGCCCCGGCTGGATGTAGAAAGGGACCCGCGCGATTCTGCGAATGGCAGCCGCAGCGTAGGCGAATTCCTCATCGGAGTGGTGAGTGAGGTATTCGTCGAGCACCATGCCGATGCCGGCGCTGCCACGGTCGAGGTAGGGCATGGCCCGCCAGCCTTCGTTGACCAGCATCGAGCCGTCGTCTCGCATCAAGCAGCGACGCAGGTCCTGGCGCAGCGCGGTGGCGGCCAGTTCCAGGAATCCGCGGTCACCGGTGTGCTCGTAGAGCCGCAGGAACATCAGGGCTGGACCTGAAGAACCGCGCATGAGCCCGGCGTAGGGCTGATCCCCGCCGCTGATCGTGCCGACGCTGTCAGCGGCACCTAGCCGGTCGGCCACCATGTCGGCGACCCGCAATGCGTGGTCGAACAGCGTGGGTTCCCCGGTCGAGCCCGCGAAGTGCGCCAGGTTGAGCGCGATACCGGCGAGGCCTCCGGAGAGATCCGTGCCGAGCCGGTCGCACTGCTCGCCGAGGCAGAACTCGATCAGATCGAGGGCAGCTTGGCGATACCCCAGCTCCGCCAGCACGTACGCGACACCGTGCAGCCCGTCGTAAAAGCCTAACCGCGTTCCACGTGTCGCCGCGGCGGCACGTTCGAGCAGCCAGTGTTCCCCGGCGGGGTATCGATTGGTTCCGGTCGCCGCCAGCGCGTAGAGCACGCCAGCCGCGCCGTGAGCGATGTTGAGGCCGCCGGAACTGAACTGCGCGATGTCACCGGGAAAGAGCCGGTCGGCGCGCTTGGGAGTAGCACTGGCCAAGATCCCAGCCACAATCGAGTTCCGGACGGTCACCCAGCCGGTCGTCGCCGACGGTAGCGGTGGGAGCGCTTTGGCGCGCCGTCGCGGTGCGTCGGACTCGGTCGCGCCTGTTCCGGCGATCGTCCGCACAGCCTCGGACAGGAACGTCGGCGGCACCGGGAAGTGCTCGGCGATGACCTCGATGAAGTCTTCCGGCTTGCCGGCGTCGAGCCGGATCATGGCGGTCAAGGGAAGGAACAGCGCCAGTCTCAGGCAGGCCAGGGAATACCGGTCGATGTCGAACCCGGTCCGGTTCAGCGGAGCGGCGAAGCCAGGGCTGCCCAGGGCTGGGCGGCTCCCCTCGTCCAGGTTTGTCGCGACCTCGAAGTCGATCAGCGCGACCCGGCCGTCGTCACGGACGATCACATTGAACAGGTTGAGATCACCGTGAATGACTCCGCAGCCATGGATGGCCGTGATGATGTCTTCAACCTGGGCACACACCCGTAACGCCCAGTCGGTGTGGGAGGCGAACTGCTCTCGCCCGGCAGCGGGGTCGCTCAGCGGGTAGCGATCAACGAAGACCTTGTTCAGCGCCGTTCCCTCGACGAACTCCAGGGCGAGGAAGTGGTGATCGCCCAGGGTGAAGTAGTCGTGGACCGCGGGCACACCCTCGATGCCCGCAAGGCGTTCGAGCGTTTCCCGTTCACGTTGCAGCCGCTGGACCGCGTCGGCGCCATCCGCCGCGAGGCCGGCATGCGGCCGCGCTTCCTTGAGCACGACGCGGGCGCCGGT
>JBGSWT010000421.1:0-1517 GCA_041751815.1 Pseudonocardiaceae bacterium | reverse complement strand
GGATGAGCGTGACGCGACGCCACCGCTCCACCGCGGTGCCCGGCCGGGCCCGTTGAGCGTCGTCGACCAGCTCGGCGTCAAGGACCGGAGCAGTGACCACCAGCTCGGCGCGATGCTGCTCGGCAACGGGCCCGGGGTTCTCCGGTTCGGTCATCGCCGAGCATCCCCTTTCCGCGACGGTCGGACCTCGGTGACCGTCAACGCCTTGGTCAGCGTGTGCGCGGCGAACAGCGCGGGCACCCCGAGCACCACCCACACCAGCGTCGTGTTCGACGTGCCGTAGGTGATCACCAGCCACTGCGTGCCCGCGATCCCCGCAGCGGTGAGCAGCACGCGCCCGACGAGTGACACCGCACCGGTGCCGACCTGGGCGATCTCGGCTGCCGCCCGCGCCCTCCGCAACCCCGTCCGCGCCTTGACCACCATCGCGAGGACCGCGAACGCGGCCATCCCACCGAGGACCAGCTCTGCCGCACTCAGGGTGATCCCACTCATGGCTGCTGCCGTCCTTCCGCCCGGCGACGGCGAGCGGCCCAGTACTCGTGAATCACCGCTCGGTCTTCCGGACCGAAACCACCCCACACGCCTGACGGCTCCGCTCCCGACTTCCGGAGATCGAGTTCCAGGCATTCCCACCGGACAGGGCAGCTCGCGCAGATCCGCAGTACCGGCAAACGCTCGCTCTCGTCCTCGCTAGCGAAGTCCGGCAGCTCGAAGTGGAGGTCCGGTATCATGTACTACATTCGGAGATATTGGGGTAGGGGGTCTCCTCGGGTGCGGTAGTGGCTGGTGAGGGCTCGGGTCTGGTGGAGTCGGCGGAGGTAGGACCAGCGCAGGATGTGGTCGATACCCGCGGCTGCGGCCAGGAGGGTGCGGGCGAGGAGACGGCGGATCTCGGCCGGCGACAGCCGGATCAGCGGTGGGGGGCTCAGCAGGCCGGGACCTCCTGGGGCCGGTGGTCTTTTCCCAGGTGCTGGGCTCGGGTGACGGCCAGGAACGCCTGGGCGAGCAGGGCGGTGGTCACGTGCCGGTGCCAGGGAGTCGGGTTCCGGACCTGGTAGTCGCCCATGCCGAGCAGGTCGGTGCCCTGTTCGTTGTTCTCCTCGATCTTCCACCGCATGCCGGCGACCGCGATCAGCTCAGGGACCGGGGTCTGCTCAGGTGTGTGGGCGAGGAAGAACCCCGGTCTCGGTGGGCGTGCTCACCGACCGGCGGACCAGCAGTGTGTGGGTGAACCCGTCGCTCGGTGGCTGGTCCTTGACGTGGACCGCGACCGCTGTCTGGTCGTAGTCCCGCTCCCCCTTGGTGCCCTGACCGCAGGAACGGCGTTCCCAGACGGTCCGGTCCAGGCCGGCGAGCACCCGGTCGGGACGGGTGGGCCGCACCCGCGCGTCGAGCAGGGGAAGGTCGACGGGGACGGCCATCACGTAGCGCACGGCGCGGTCGTGCAACCGGGCACGTAGCCGGGGGTCACGGCCGTAGCCGGAGTCGGCGGCGAAGTACCCGAACGGTACCTC